>JAFUBF010000186.1 GCA_017460325.1 Clostridia bacterium
TCTCTGCCGCATCAGACCTGGTTTCAGAACCGGTATCAGTTCCTGTGGCTGTCTCTTCTTTCTTCGTGTCTTCCTTCTTCTGCTCTTTTTTTGTTCCCACCCGAACCACAGTAGGCGTAGACATATAATAGCTGCTGTTGATTTGTACCCGCTTATCCTTCTTACCCTTCACATGAATGATCTTCCAGAGTCTGGCAGTATAGCCGGTATGTCCGGACTTTTCAACCTTCTTCTCTCCGAATCCCTTCAGGCCCACCAGCTGATCCCGTGTCATGGTGTACAGCTGATCCGCCGTTCTCAGATGAATGGCATCATAGAACAGGTCCGCCGTTTTGGTGGAGAAGGCTTCGATATCCATTCCGGGACGGGAGGCAAAATGCGCCAGTCTGGCCACGGTCTGCGGCTTGCAGCTCATCCGGTTCATGCAGAACAGATGCGCCCCGATCTCGATCAGCGGTTCCCCGCAGGCAGGGCATTTTTCCGGTTTTTTAATGTCCGTTTCCGGCACCGGTCCCTCGCCCTCCCACAGGGCGCCCATAATTTCGGGAATGACGTCATTGGATCGGCGAACCCAGACCTTGCATCCCCTGCGTACATGTTTCCGGCAGATATCCCCGTAATTGTTGAGCGTCGCCTTCTGGACAGTGACCCCGCAGATATCCACCGGTTCAAGGTGTGCCAGCGGTGTCAGTTTTCCGGTGCGCCCCACTTCCCACGTCACTTTTTTCAGGGTGGTGACCACCTCCTGGGCCGGAAACTTATAGGCGATGGCCCAGCGCGGGAATTTGTCGGTAAATCCGAGGATTTCCCGAAGCCGCATATCCGTCAGCTTGATGGTGGCGCCGTCAATCAGGAAGTCCAGGGAGTCCCGGTCATCCTGAACACGGTCGACAATTGCAAGCGCCTCCTCGATGGTATCCGCCTCACGGGCAAAGGGACTGGTTTCAAGCCCCTGATCCCGGATAAACTGCAGCATCTCCGCCTGCGTTTCAAACGTCCGACCCTCAATATACCCCACCTGATAGAACAGGGCACTCAGATGCCGGGCACGCGTCACCTCGGGATCCAGATTCCGAAGCGCACCGGCTGCACCGTTTCGTGCATTTTTAAGCGGTTCCTCGGCCGTTTCATTATACGCCCGAAGGGCCGAAAGGCGCATGATGCACTCGCCCTGAACCTCCATGCGTCCGGTAAAGGGAATCGTCCTCGGAATATGCTCAATGGTCAGCGCCTGTGCCAGGATTTCCTCACCTGTTATGCCGTCTCCACGTGTGGCCGCTCCAACCAGCCGTCCGTCCTCATAGGTCAGATTGATCGTCAGGCCGTCCAGTTTATATTCCACGCAGAAAGGATGCGCCACCCGGCTGTCATAATCCTGTCCCAGCCGGACACACCGGCCTGCCCAGGCGATCACCTCATCCTTTGTCTGTGCTTTATCCATGGACCACAGCCGGGCAATGTGCCGGTGCGGCTCAAACCCTTCCATGGTTCTGGCGCCCACCCGTCTGGTCGGGGAATCCGGCAGGCGTACCCCCGTCTCCTCCTCCAGTTTCCGAAGTTCCGCGTACATCGCATCCCATTCATCATCCGAAATCGTGGGCTCGTTTTTTTCGTAATACCGGATATTCGCCTCATTGAGTTTCTCAACGAGTTCCTGCATTCGTTCATTCATCGATTTATTCCTCCATGGGGACGATGGGGGCCAGTTTTTCCTTGAACGCTTTTGCCTCTCCGTTGCCGAACTGAATCACCAGTGTCCGGTCATCCGCCTCTTTTCCCGGGCGGATGTCCACGACCGTTCCCATTCCGAATTTTCTGTGCAGAACACGGTCA
>JAFUBF010000187.1 GCA_017460325.1 Clostridia bacterium
GCCTTCGAGTGCCTTATACATGCCCTTGAAGTCGCCCTTCTGATACGGAAGCAGCTTGTCAAGAGCCGCGCGGCGCTGTTCTTCGGTCTCGGAGAGGATCATCTCACGCATGGCGGCAATACGGCTCGCCTCGAAGAACATGTGCTCGGTACGGCACAGGCCGATGCCCTGGGCACCGAACTTGACGGCCACAGCCGCATCGTGCGGGTTATCCGCGTTGGTGCGGACCTGAAGCTTCCGGGCTGCATCCGCCCAGCCCATCAGGGTGGCGAAATCACCGGAAACGCTGGCATCCACGGTCTTGATCTGCTCGGCGTACACCTTACCGGTGGAGCCGTCGATGGAGAGCCAGTCGCCCTCATGCATGACGCGGTCACCAAAGGTCGCGGTCTTGGCTTCCTCGTCCACGCGCAGCGTATTGCAGCCGGCAACGCAGCAGGTTCCCATGCCGCGGGCCACAACAGCCGCATGGCTGGTCATACCGCCACGGGCGGTCAGGATGCCCTGAGAATGTGCCATACCTTCGATGTCCTCAGGAGAGGTCTCCTGACGGACCAGAACGACCTTCTTGCCGGTCTTGGCGGCGGCAACGGCTTCCTCAGCGGTGAAGTAGATCATACCACAGGCAGCGCCCGGAGAGGCAGCCAGACCCTCGGCAATCGCCTTCGCCTGCTTGAGAGCGGCGGCATCAAACTGCGGATGGAGAAGCGCGTCAAGCTGCTTCGGCTCCACTTTCAGAACCGCCTCATCCGTGGTGATCATTCCCTCGTTCACCAGGTCAACGGCAATCTTGATGGCCGCGGCGGCGGTACGCTTGCCGTTACGGGTCTGCAGCATGTAGAGCTTACCACGCTCGATGGTGTACTCCATATCCTGCATGTCGCGGTAGTGATTCTCGAGCTTGGTGGCAATCTCGACGAACTGCTTGTAAACCTCGGGCATATCCTCAGCCAGCTTGGCGATCTTCTGCGGCGTACGGATACCGGCAACGACATCCTCGCCCTGTGCATTGATCAGATACTCACCGAACAGCTTCTTCTCGCCGGTGGCCGGGTCGCGGGTGAACGCCACGCCGGTGCCGGAGGTGTTGCCCATGTTGCCAAAGACCATGCTCTGGACGTTAACGGCAGTGCCCCAGTCAGAGGGGATATCATTCATCCGGCGATAGTAGATGGCACGCGGGTTGTCCCAGGAACGGAAAACGGCCTTGATGGCTTCCATCAGCTGGACCTTGGGATCCTGCGGGAACTCCTCACCCTTGTTGGCCTTATAGATTTCCTTGAAGCGGCCGACGATGTTCTTCATGTCCTCCGCATCCAGCTCGGTGTCAAACTTGACGCCCTTCTCCTCCTTGAACTCGTCGAGGACTTTCTCGAACAGAGGTTTCGGGATCTCCATGACAACGTCGGAGAACATCTGAATGAAACGACGATAGGCATCATAGGCAAAACGCTCGTTCTGGGTCAGATTCGAAAGGCCCTGAACGGCAACGTCATTCAGACCGAGGTTCAGAATCGTGTCCATCATGCCGGGCATGGAAGCACGGGCACCGGAACGAACAGATACCAGGAACGGATTCTCGAGATCGCCGAACTTCTTTCCGCTGATCTTCTCGGTCTCGGCAAGAGCCTCATAGATCTGCTTTACGATCTCTTCGTTGATGACTTTTCCGTCCTCATAATAACGGGTACACGCCTCAGTGGTAATGGTGAATCCCTGGGGAACCGGAAGACCGAGGTTGGTCATTTCGGCCAGGTTGGCACCCTTGCCACCGAGAAGGTTGCGCATGTTAGCATTCCCCTCTTTAAACAGGTACACATACTTTGTCATGCTACGCTTTCCTCCTTAAGTGTCGAAACTATCTTGTCCGGTAGAAACAATGCGTGTAAAATCCTAAAAAAGGTCGCACATAGTTGATTATATTCTGCTTTTTCTCCGAAAACAAGTCCCTTTCTTAAGCAATTTTTCTTTTGCAAAAAAAATGCGATATATTTTCAGTAATCATTCACGAAAAAGCCTCAGTTCCGGGCTGCGCTCTGCCCCTGATAACGTTGCCGCGCAACCTCAAGAACCGCCGCGTAATCACTCCGCAGTTCTCTCTGTCCCGACAGGGTGAGAAACGCCTCCCGACATTCCTCAAGCAGCCGGGGATCCGCCGTCAGCGCCAGGGCCGGCATTTCCGGGCTGCCGGACTGCCGGGTCCCGAAATACTCCCCCGGTCCCCGGATTTCAAGATCCTTCTGTGCCACCTCGAAGCCATCATTGGTCGAGCAGAGAAGGCGGAGCCGCTCATTGGGCTCACTCAGGAGAAAGCACCAGCTCTCCTCGGTACCCCGGCCCACACGACCACGAAGCTGATGCAGCTGAGCCAGGCCAAACCGTTCCGCCCCCACGATGACCATGACGGTCGCATTGGGCACATTCACCCCGACCTCAATCACCGTCGTGGAAACCAGCACATGAACCTGCCCCTCATAAAAGCCGCTCAGCACCTCTTCCTTTTCCGCCTGCCCCATCCGTCCGTGAATGAGTCCCACCCGAAGGCCGGAAAAGCGCTGTGACAACTTATCGTACATGCGATAGGCGCTCTGCTCGCTTTGTTCCTCCTCCGCGTCCTCACCGATCAGCGGACAGACCACATAACACTGATGCCCCGCCCGTGCGGCCTTTTCCACGTAACGCCAGAGCTGGTCCGTCTTCTCCTCCGGAACAATCCGGGTTTTGACCGGCATCCTGCCCGGAGGCAGCTCGTCCACCACCGAAAGGTCCAGGTCACCGTACAGAATCAGGGAAAGGGTTCTGGGAATCGGGGTCGCGCTCATAACCAGAACGTGCGGATTCATCCCTTTTTCGCTCAGCATGGTTCTGTGCCGGACACCGAAGCAATGCTGCTCATCCGTTACCACGAGCCGAAGATTCCGGTACCGGACTCTCTCCGATATCAGGGCATGCGTTCCGATGACCACCTGCCACTGGCCCGATTCAATCTGTTCCAGGGCTCTTCGGTGCTCCGCCGCCGTCATTGTGCCGGTCAGGAGGCCGCAGGAAATGTCCAGGCGGGAAAACATCGAGCGGGCATTTTCATAGTGCTGGGAGGCCAGAATCTCGGTGGGGGCCATCAGGGCGGCCTGCCCTCCGGCACGGGCACACAGAAAGATGGCCGCAAAGGCGATCAGGGTCTTGCCGCATCCCACATCCCCCTGCACCATTCGGGCCATGGCCATGTCCGCCCCCAGATCCCTCTCAATGTCCTGAATGGCCTTCAGCTGCGCATTGGTCGGACGAAAGGGCTGCGCCGCAAGAAAGGTATGGGTCCATTCCCTGTCAATGACCAGGGGCTCAACTGCCCTGCGCCCATCGCCCGTGCCGGCAACGGCGCTCTGGAACAGAAGCAGTTCCTCAAACGCCAGCCGGCGTTTGCCCCGGGAAAGTGCCGCGGCATCTGACGGAAAATGAACCGCCCGAAGGGCTTCAAGATGCCCTGGCAGTTGATACCTGTCCCGGATTGGCTCCGGCATCCAGTCCCCTTCCTCCATCTGGTCCAGGACCGAGCGGATCAGCTCTCTGAGTGTCTTTTGCCCGATTTCGGGAATTTTCCGGTAGACCGGTGTAATGGTCCCCTCCACCGGCTCCTGCGGATTCACCACGGTGAGCCCAAACCTGCTGCTGTCTGCCCTGCCATAAAGCACGACCCGGTTGCCGGGGATCAGTTTATTTTTCATCCATGGCTGATTAAACCACACGCAGTTCAGCGTTCCCCGCTGACCTCCGACTCTGGCCATCACCACTTTTGTGCCTATGGTACGGACGTCGAGGACCTTTCCGGTAAAGGTGGCCAGAGTGCCGCCGCTTACCTCCTCCGGCTGAAGAGGTGCCGTCGCATCCATATAACTGACCGGCAGGAAAGCCGCAAGATCCGCCGGCGAAGAAATGCCCAGTTTCGTGA
>JAFUBF010000188.1 GCA_017460325.1 Clostridia bacterium
CCTTTTCCCCAGCCCGGGCGCGTCTGGCCCATTCATGATCCTCGCTGGTATGATTCATGACGAAATCCAGACAGACGGCAATGCCCCGTTCATGGCAGCATCCGGCCAGCTCCGCCAGATCCTCCATGGTGCCCAGCTCCGGCTGCACCTTCCGGAAATTGCTGACGGCATAACCACCGTCGCTCCGTCCAGCCGGGCTCTCCAGGAGCGGCATGAGGTGCAGATAATTGACTCCGCAGTCCTGCACATAGGAAAGCTTTTCCCTGACGCCCTTAAGGTTCCCGGCGAACGCGTTCACATACATCAGCATTCCGACCATGTTGTGTCCCTGGTACCACTCCGGATTCGACACCCGGTCCCGGTCCAGTTTCCGCAGCGCCTCCGGACGGCTCTCCCACATCCGGTACATCATGCCCGTAAAATAGTCATATGCCTGCTCATCGTTATGGTAAAGACCCATATAGAGCATTCTGAGTTCACTTTCAAAGTGCATCAGACGCGCTTTGAACTCCGGCATCCAGTTGTCACGGCTCATCTAATCATCCTCTCCGGCTTTCCCGTTTGCATCTCCGGGAAATCTTCTTCTTTTCAGTTGCATATTCAAATTATTTCCGTTACAATACACGGGTGTCTGCCGCCATTCCGGCAGGACAGAATCCCCAGCAAAAAAGGAGTCATACGTTATGCGTGAAACCATTATTTCCCTGCTCGAGGAAATCAAGGACGATATTGATTTCGAGTCCTGTACGACCCTGATTGACGACGGCCTTCTCTCCTCGCTCGACATCATCCAGCTCATCGGGGCGCTGAATGACGAGTTTGACATTTCCATCCCGGCCACCGAAATCATCCCCGCCAACTTTAACAGCGTCGATGCCATGGCCGCCATGGTCGCCCGTCTTGAGGACGAATAAGCACCCGTTCACGGAAATACACAGGAAATGCCGAAGCATTTCCTGTGTATTTTTTTACCAGTATTCCTCGGGAACGGCGTCGATATCAAATGTGGACTGATCAAAACGTTTGAGACCGGTCCAGCCGATGACCTTCGTCCCCGGTACATGGACCTTCACCCAGTAAATATCATTCCTTGAATCCCAGGCCTTTGCCAGAATCTCGCAGTACTGTCCGGCCACATTGTACGTGCCCAGTTCATCATAATACGTCCGGGTACCCGGGCCGCTGTTGAGGGCCAGTTTCTGTTTCGCCTTTCCGTAAATCGCCTGACCGCTGGACCTCGCCTGGCCACAGTTCGTACAGAAATTTCCGCTGTTCCGTACGCCGCACTTGGTGCAGACCCAGGTGCTGTCCTGGGGTTTCGATGTGCCGCAGTTCGGGCAGAAATTCCCGGTATTTCCGGTTCTCCCGCACTTGGTGCACTTCCATGTACTGCCATCTGCCAGCGCCAGACAGGCCACACTGATCAGGAGCAGCACCAGCAGGATGCACCCAATCTGTTTACGCATAAACCACTCACCTCCGCTTTATCCTATCCGGTCAGGTTCCAAAAAAGCCCAGAATTCACGGTGTTCTGTGGATTCCGGGCCGGCTGACCTTATTTGCGAATAATGTGCTGTGTCGTTCCGTTGATATAGATCGGCGTCAGTTCCGCCTGGATAAGCGGCCGGGCATAGGCCAGGAATTCCGCGGTCATGTCCGTCTTATAGGCATTGACCCACTCCATGGGAACTTTCTTTTCGTAGTTGGCCACCTTCTCAATGTCAACCAGTTCCGTGGTGCACTGATACGGATCGTTCGAGAGACGCTTGAGCGCAACCATCTTGCCGGTGATTCCCTCAAAGGCCGCCTTTGCTGCCGCGCCACCCACCTGATAAGCCTCCGTGATATCCGTACGGCTGCTGAGATGGCCTGCGCAGCGCTGCAGAATGGAAAGCTCCACCGAACGGGTGCGGGTATCCATATTCTTGGCCACCACATTGCTGAGATAGCGTGCCGTACCGGTCAGGTTCTGATGACCGAACGAGTCGACAAAACGTGCATCATCTGACAGTTCACAGACATACCGTCCATCCGGCAATCTGACACCCTCGCTGACCGCTATAACGATGGACTTCTTCTCTTTCTGCATCCGCTCCACTTTCACCAGGAAGTTGTCCACATTGAACGGAACCTCCGGCAGACAGATCATGTCAACGCCCTCGCAGTCCTCGCCGCGGGCCAGCGCCGCCGCTGCCGTAAGCCAGCCGGCGTTTCGTCCCATGATTTCCACGATCGTGACAAACTTGTTTCCGTATACCGTGGCATCACGGATCAGCTCTTTCATGACCACGCTGATGTACTTTGCCGCGGAACCGTATCCGGGGGTATGGTCCGTCATCATCAGGTCGTTATCGATGGTTTTCGGAACACCCATGAACTTAATATTGCTGCCGATCTGACGGGCATAATTGCTCAGCTTGCAGATCGTGTCCATGCTGTCATTGCCGCCGATATAGAAGAAATATCCGATGTCCAGCCTGTTCAGAATCTCAAAAATCTTCTCATAAACTGACGGATCCTTATAGAAATCAGGCAGTTTGTAACGGCAGCTGCCAAGGAAGGAAGAAGGCGTACGCTTGAGCAGCTCGATCTCAAGGGCGGAGCCGAGTTTCCCCGAAAGGTCCATGATCCGCTCACCGAGCAGCCCTTCAATGCCGTTCAGCATGCCGTAAACATGCTCTGCACCACGCATCTGACAAGCCTGAAGCACACCGGCAAGACTTGAATTGATGACAGATGTCGGTCCACCGCTCTGACCCACAATTGCATTCTTAGGCATAATAAGTCCTCCGTTTTCATTTTTATGATGATAGACTGATTATAATGGAGCCCCCTGTTTTTTTCAATCGCTTTTGATTATTTCGGGAAAATTCTCAGGCAGTTTTTCTCTCCAGCACACGACAAATACCCGCCCCGAGCCCCGCCGATAAACTGTCTGGGCGGCATCCG
>JAFUBF010000189.1 GCA_017460325.1 Clostridia bacterium
CACCGGGCCTTCTCCTCTCAGAAAAGGCACCCCGGCCGGGTGCCTTTTTACCATTTGACCTGCCACCGTTCACTGTAATGGCCCGAAGGCGCCGATGACACGGCCTCTTTCAGTCCGCCCGACTGCCGGATCCGTTCATCCAGCAGTGCATTGAACCGCTCATTATCCATGGGCAGTTCAATTTCCCGGTTCTGTTCCCATGCGGAAAGGTAAGCCGCGTTGGAAAGCGTCAGTTCGTTCAGTCCGTCCTGTCCCGGTGAAATCAGGGGCGCTCCGTTTCGGATGGCATCCGAGAAATTCGCCAGAATCCCCACGTGCCCATCTCCCGATTCCTCCGGCATGAAGGTTTCCACCTGACACGGAATATGCGCAAAGCTCTCCCCTGAGGCAAAGCAGAATTCCCGCTCACTCATTTCCAGCTGCCAGTGGGTCAGCGTTCCGTTTTCAATCACGATTTTCCCGCGTTCACCTGCAATTTCCAGCCGGTTTGTCCCGGGATATTCGCCTGTCGTCGTAATGAACAGACCCGTCGCACCGCCGGCATAGCGAGTCATGAGCGTCGCCTCATCCTCCACCTCAATCCGGTGATATTTGGCCACCTCACAGAACCCTCGAACATGCGTCGGCATCCCGACAATCCACTGCCAGAGATCCAGATTGTGCGGCGCCTGATTCAGAAGAACACCACCGCCCTCCCCCGGCCAGGTCGCCCGCCAGCTACCCGAATCATAGTAATGCTGCGTGCGGTACCAGTTTGTAATGATCCAGATGCTCCGCTTAAGTCCGCCCAGGGCCCCGGACCGGACAATCTCCCGTGCCCGACGGAAAATGGGATCTGTCCGCTGATTCAGCATGATGGCAAATACACGTCCGGATTTTTCCGCCTTCCGGCAGAGCATCTCCGCCTGGCTGAGGCGCACATCCACCGGCTTCTCCACCAGCACATGCCTGCCGGCTTCAAGCACCTGGCAGGCCAGTTCCGCATGGGAGGGGTGCGGTGTGGCCACAATCACGGCATCCACTGCCTCATCCGCCAGAAGCGCCCCCAGATGATCAAACCGTTTCGCCTCCGGAAACAGCTCCGCCGCATGCAAAAGCCTTTCCGGATTATTGTCACACACCGCATACAACCGCATCCCGGGAACCTCGCCGTGCTCAATAGCCCTGGCATGTGCCGTTCCGATGTTTCCGATTCCAACAACCGCTGCCCGAATCTCCATATTTCGTGTTTCCTCACTTACCGCCAGACCGGCATTTATTCAAAACCGCATGCCCTGAGATACAGATATGAACGACGGAGGCATTCAAACGGATCCTCCCCCTGGCAGTCATCCTGCTCCACCAGCATGTATTCGGTTCCCGCCGCCTCAGCTTTTTCAAAGACACGCTCAAAATTGAGGTTTCCCTCGCCCACGACCGCCATCCGGCGTCCGTACGCATAATCCTTCAGATGGATACAGGGAACGCGGCCGGAAAGACGTTCCAGCCACCAGCCGGGATCCCCGCCGCCGACCTGTATCCAGAAGGTGTCCAGTGTAAATCCCATGGCGTCCGCCGGAAATGTCTCCGCCAGGCACTCGAGAATTGTTTTCCCGTCCCGATGTTTGAATTCCTGATCATGGTTATGATACATGAAAAGCATTCCGGCATCCCGGATCTTCCTGGCAACCGGCGGAAACTTCTCCATGAACGTCTCATAGCTCATGTCCTTTTCCGGATCAAAAGCCCACCATCCGAGCCCGATTCGCGTGCAGTCAAAGGTCCTGTGATCTTCAATCACCTGATCCAGTTCCCCCTCAAGCCGCGGAGCCGGAATATGTGTCAGCACACACCGGAGGCCCGTCCTTTTCAGCTGATCACGCAGCCATTCCCCGCTATACGGGCAGGTTCCGGAGACCTGAACCGTCCTGTACCCGATCTCCGCAATGCGTTCAAGCGTCCGTGCAAACTCTTCCGGCGTCCGGCAGCTTTCCCTCACCGTAAACAACTGTGCACCAATCTGCATTGTTCGTCCTCCTTTTTATCCGTTGCCTTGCCTTTCGGCACCGTATGACTGACGTGGAACATTGTCTGACAAACCGGTGCGGACCCGGCCCAATCCAGACTTTCAGTAAACCGGCGCAGGGCTGCTGCCCGGCACCAAGCCGTTCAGTTCCGCTCTGTTTCCGGGAAGGGCACCACCGCCGGCTGATGGCTTCGGTGTTCCCCGATCTGTTTCTCCATCCAGATCATGTCATACCATCTGTCAAACTTGTATCCGCACCGGTTAAACCGTCCGCAGAGAACAAAGCCCAGGTGCGCGTGAAACTCGGCACTGTTCCGGGTCAGATACGCATCCTCCGTCTCGGGATAGGCGATGCAGGCATACAGGTTCAGCATCCCCATCCGCTTCAGCCGTTCCTCCAGTTCACTGTACAGATACCGGCCCAGTCCCTTTCCCTGCGCATCCCTGCTGAGATAAATCGTCAGCTCACAGGACCAGTCATACGCGGCTCTGTCCTTGAAAGGTCCGGCACAGGCATAGCCCTCAATCCGTCCGTTCTGTTCCAGAACCAGGAAGGGATAGCGGCGCTTTATCTCCTCCATGTGCGCCCTGAACCGCTCTGCCTCCGGCACCTCCACATCAAAGGTTATCGCCGTGTTGCGGACATAATACGCATAGATTTCAAGAAGCCGCTCCACATCGCCCGCTTCGGCGCTGCGAACAATTCCCCGTTCCACCCGCACCCCTCCTCAGTTCAGGTACAGCAGCAGGCAGTTGCTGTTAAACGTGTTGTAATACCGAACCTCTTTGGCCATGCCCATGACCATTGGAATCCCCCGCGGCTCGATTCGGTTTCCGTCGGTTCCCCGGTACTCCGTGGGATCAAAGGCCTCGCAGTAATCCCGCAGTGACAGGCAGATTCTGTTGTCATGCACATACAGGCGATAATCCACACAAACCGCGCCGTGCCTGCGGGCTTTCCCGTGCTGAATGATATTCCCGGCCATCTCCTCAACAAATAAGCCCATGGTCAGGGCTTTTTTCTTCCCTGTACCATGCCGGAGGCAAAACTGTTCGGCCAGATCCCGTTCCCGAATCACATCCTCCATGGTGTACAGCTCGGCATCCATGCTGTCCGCTTCGCTGCCGCCAAAGCCGGCAGGCAGAAACATGAAATCCTCCCAGCTGCGCGGAAAACGGTGGCAGTGGAGACAGACCAGAACGAACATCAGGATTCCCAGCAGCCCCTTGCTGACCGCTATGGAAGCCATGATTCCCCTGGACCCGAAAAACCGGCCCATCACAAGGGCGGTCAGAACCGGGATAAACAGCCGCTCGCCGAAGTTCATGATATTGACAAGCTTTCGGTTGCCGGTGCCCTGGAGATAGTTCTGAAACGCCACCAGCACGGTGTCCAGAATCAGACTCACCGCCATGCACCGAATGGCAAAGACCGACAGAGCGATTACCTCAGGATCATCTGTGTAAAAATCCGCAATAAACCGTGCAAGGAAAAAACAGATTACGCAGGCCACGCCCGAGAGCTGAATACCCGTCTTCATGGCAGCGGCAAACAGCCGGTTCAGTCCTTTCCTGTCACGGACGCCATAGTAGATGCCCGTCATGGAAAGCAGGGTCTTCCCCACGCCCAGACCAATGCAGAACATCAGAATGTTGAGATCGTTCTGCACCCCGCGGGCTGCCACCGCTGCCGTGGAAAGCGCGATCGCCAGGTTCATGCGGTTAATCAGCAGATCCCTCAGAATCGTGGCCAGCTTTCTGACAAAGGTCGGAGACCCCGCACGGGCCACCTCCCTCAGCTCATCCATCTTTATTCCCCGAAGTGAAAAGCGGAAATACCCGTTTCCGTTTCGGTAATGCATCTGGAGGACCACCAGCTGAAGCAGAAACGCGGCAGAGGTGGCCAGTCCCATGCCAAAGCTGCCACCCCTGAACACCGTTACATTCAGCAGATCCCCGACAATATCCACAAGGCAGAGCATGACGGCCGACAGCGTAAACAGTTTTTTCCCGCCGTCCATGACCACCATGGGCCCAAGCACCTGAACGGCCATCAGGGCCGGAATTCCGATCATATATCCGCGGAGATACCCCAGCATCTCCGGATAGATTTCGTGGTTCTTCCTGACGGAAACACCGCAGATGGAAATGAGCTGCTTCGGAAAGATCACGCAGCCGGACACCAGGAGAAACGCCAGCACAAAGGTAATGACAAGGGCCGCGGAAAAGACTTTATTGGCCTCCTCCTGTCGTCCTTTCCCAATGAGCCGTGAGCAGACCACCTGGCTGCCCGTCGAGAGAAATGCTGCCAGGAGGACCAGTGTCCCGGCAAACGGTCCCAGCAGCGATATCGCCGAGTACACGTCTGTTCCGAGATACCGGCTGGCAAGAACACCGTCGACAATATTTGCCACAACCCCGGCAACCTGGGTAAAAATCATCGCCACCGATGCCGAGAAAAACATACTCGACACGATATCTGCGCCTTTCCGCTTTCTCATATGCCCTTACTCCCGTTCCTCCGAAAACACGGAGACAATTTCCCTCCGGACATCGTCACAGTACCTCTCCGGGTATCTGTTTCCATAAAGGTGCTCAAAGCGAAGCTTTTTCAGCAGCGTCACCCGATTCAGTTCCTGTTCCTCACGGGCGTTCATGGTCCTGCCGAAGTACTTCTTTTCAAAACCTTCCCAGAAATGACGTGCCTCCTCCCGGGTCAGTCCGTTAAAACTGCTGCGTCCCTCCTTCTGCGCCTCAGGAGATTCAAACAGGCTGAAACGGAGCGTGGCCAGATCGAACAGCGGGGAACCCAGAGAGAATCCGCCCATATCAATCAGCACCGGCCCATCAGCGGTCATAATCACATTGTTGGGATGGAAATCCCCGTGCACATACTGCTGCTCCCGGTCAAGTTCATCCAGCAGGTGTGCAATGTTCCTGACCGCTTTATCCGGTATGTAATCCACTTTTCCCAGTTCCCTGCGAATCGGTTCGGTAGCCCGGGGCAGATCGGTCCGCGCAACCCTGGCGTGATGGAGCGTCCATCCGATTTCCGCAAACACACTGCCCATTTCCGCCGCTTTTTCCGGTGACCCTGCCGTCAGTTCCGACAGGGTCTTCCCCTGCACAAATTCATCATCAGTTAGCAAGGAGACCCCGTCCTCATTAGGGCGGGGAGGAATTGCGTTTAACCGTTTTCTCCGTCTCTCCGCAATCTTCTTTCGGTTAAATAATGGTCTGCTTTTTCCAACAGTTTGAGCTTCTTGTATGATACAGAATTCGTAACCTTTTTCCCACTCAGTTCAGCCAGCGCAAAATACCCGGTGGTTCTTCTGCCACTGATAAAGCATTCCTGCCCGTTATAACGAACCTTGTCCCAAAGCCGGAACCCGAAAACAGTGTGCTCTGCC
>JAFUBF010000190.1 GCA_017460325.1 Clostridia bacterium
CAACATGGCCAGGTCCCTGCTGTACGGCGCCGTGGCGACGCTGAAAATGGGCATGGACATTCTGACGGTGGAGGAGAAGGTCAAAATCGTTTCCCTCCTGGGTCACGGCGGCTTCTTTAAGACGGGAACCAGCGGCCAGCAGCTCATGGCGGCAGCGCTCAATACGCCGGTGTCGGTCATGAAGACGGCGGGCGAGGGCGGCCCCTGGGGCATGGCGGTCCTGACGGCTTATGCCGTCCGCCGGGAAAACGGCGAAACCCTGGGCGACTACCTCAGGAACCGCGTATTTGCCGGTGCCGAGGGCAGCACGGTGGAGCCGAAAGCGGAGGACGTGGCCGGATTCAATGCGTATATGAATCAGTTCAGAGCGGTTCTGCCGGCCGAAAAGGCAGCGGTTGCCGGACTGGTGGCAAACAAGTGAGGATGAGGTGACAGGAAATGCTGAAAAAACTGAAAGAAGCCGTCTATGAGGCGAACATGCTTCTCCCGAAGATGCATCTGGTAACGTTTACCTGGGGCAATGTTTCCGGAATCGACCGGGAAAAGGGCCTGATTGTCATCAAGCCCTCCGGCGTGGAATACGAGAATCTGAAGCCGGAGGACATGGTGGTTCTGGACCTTGAGGGTAACAAGGTGGAAGGCCACTATAATCCCTCCACCGATACGAAGACGCATCTGCACCTGTACAAGGTGTTCCCGCAGATTGGCGGCATTGTGCATACCCACAGCCCCTATGCGGTGGGCTGGGGCCAGGCCGGACGGGATATCCCCTGCTTCGGAACGACCCATGCAGACTATTTCTACGGGCCGGTGCCCTGCGCCCGGTCCCTGACCAAAGAGGAAATTGAGGCGGATTATGAGCTCAATACCGGCGTGGTCATTGAGGAGACGTTCCGGGAGCGGAACCTGGATCCGGTCTATGTACCGGCCGTGATCTGCCGGAACCACGGACCGTTCACCTGGGGCAAGACGCCGGATCAGGCGGTCTATCATGCGGGCGTTCTGGAGGAGGTGGCCAAGATGGCCCTGTTTACCATCTCCATTGATCCCGCCACGGAGCCCGCGCCGCAGCACATTCAGGACAAGCATTTCATGCGGAAGCATGGCCCGAATGCCTACTACGGACAGGGCTGATCCGAATAGAAACAAAGAAAGAACTGAGGCAATGCCTCAGTTCTTTTTTGAATCGTTCCCAAGATCCCGGAAGGGACGCTTTTTCGGCGGGGGCATCAGGTTGACCTTTCGGATGCGTCGACGCCGGCGCCTGTGCAGTGCACGAATCAGGAAAAACAGCACAAGGAGGACTATGGCAGGCGGAACCACCAGGTCCATGGAAAAGCGTGGAAGGGGATTCTCATCCGCCTGGGTATAGGCCTCGATCTGTTCAAGGGTCGGCGGGGCGTCTTCTCTGGCGGCAATGGAACGTGTGGCAACCAGATCATACGTGGCAGTACCTTTGTTCTCCGAATAGAACGTGAGGACACCCATGGTATCGCCGACGGAAATGGGGGCGCGGAATTCGCGGGTCCATGTGACGGAGGAAATCTGGGAGAAATTTTCCCGGAGGGAATCAATCATGGCTTTCCGGCCGATGATTTTCATATCCCGTGTTTCATCCGTGGCGCGAATGCCCAGGGTCAGGTTCCCATGCTGGGGGTCATCCAGATCGAAACCGGCGATCTCAACGACGCGGGGATCATCCGCGTAGAGCGCCTCCGGGGTAATGCTCTGGATCTGTGTATAGCCGTATTCGAACAGCTTTTTCGTATCTGACCAGCGGCCGGCCCGGGAGCTGTAGAAAACAACCGAGATGAGGTTGATGCCGTTTCGCTCGGCGGCACCGATGAAGCAGTAACCCGCACGGTTGGTAAAACCGGTCTTGACGCCGATACAGTCCGGGTAATAATAGTCGTTCTCCGGAATCAGGATGGAGGTCTGGCCCACAAGCTGCCGGGCCGGGTGTTTGTTTGAGGCCGGCATGTCATAGGTGTGTCGCCGCACGATTTCCGCAAAATCCGGATTCTGCATGGCGGCCCGGGCGATGATGGCCATGTCACGCACGGTGGTGTAATGGTTTTCATCGTGGACACCGGAGGGATTGGTGAAATGTGTGCTGCCCGAGCAGCCGAGCATCTGAGCCGCCTCATTCATGAGCGCGGCGAATCCCTCAATGCTCCCGCCGAAATACTCGCCGATGGCGTTGGCGCCCTCGTTACCGGAGCGGATGAGGGTGGCGGAGATCAGGTCCCGGAGGCCGACGGTCTCGCCTGCGGAAACGGGAATCCTCGTATAGGTGGCCGGGACCAGGTCCACGGCATTTTCCGAGATGGTAACCTCATCGTAGGTCAGGTCGCCCATCTGCAGG
>JAFUBF010000191.1 GCA_017460325.1 Clostridia bacterium
TCCAGCAGTTCCGGGTCAGCATGGAAGGAAAATCCCCAGTGACGGATCTTTCCGGCCGCCTTCTGCTCCCGAACAAAATCCCAGAGATGGTACTCCTCGTACTTCTGGTATGTCCCGCGCTGCAGGGCATGCAGCAGAGAGTAGTCGATATAGCCGGCTCCGGTGCGTTCAAGACTTGTAAAGAACTGCTGTTTTGCGCTTTCCTCGTCATGACAGTGCATCCCTGCATGAAGCTTGGTGGCAACGGTAAAGCGCTCCCTCGGATATCGGTCACAGACGCAGGCCTTCAGCGCCGCCTCGCTCATTCCACCGTCATACACATACGCGGTATCAAAGTACGTTCCGCCCGCCTCCATGAAGAGGTCCACCATTTCGCTCACCTGATCCAGATCAATTGAGCCCTCCGCCAGTTTGGGCAGGCGCATCAGGCCAAAGCCCAGCGGAAACCTGTTTCTGTCCATATCCATTGTCCTGTTCCTCCCATCGCTTACGTCTATCTTCTGTCTATTTGTTACTGTTCGCGCACAGGCGTCATTTCATCACCCTGATTATACGTCAGACGCGGGCACGGGACAAGACAGATTTCAGCAGAATAACCAGCTTCGGAAATGTCAGGCACACTGCACCGGGGCCCGTTCCGGATGCGACAGCCTTCTCTTTTTCCATCGTCTACTGACGGATCTGTCAGGTGAGGTTTCCAAATGAAACCATGTCCATGGATGACGCCGGCGAATGCCTGACAGACGGCTCTTTCCGGGCCAAAGAAGGCTTTTTTTCCCTTAAAATGGATCTTTATTCCATCCGGACGTTCCAGTTGTACACCCCTTCCGTACTTTTCATTTGCGACATGCAGTGCTATAATTCGCATAATTTCTTCAGCACCCCCTGGAACGTCTGATCATCTCTGTACGGAGATGCAGACATTTCGGAATTCGTCTTCTTTTGTTTATAATATATAACTATTAAATCCTTTTCCCGCTCCGGAGAACGTCTGTCCTGACAGGTTTTCTCTCCCACCGGGAAACCGTCAAAGGACCTCACTTTTGCCCCGCAGGCCGAAGCTCACCGAATCTGGAAACGCTTTCCATCTTCGGTCTCTTTTGTAAGAAAACAGACCCATTTCACGGAACCGTAACGATCAGAAAGGAGGGTGGATATGTCCCCGAGGGAACGATTCAGCCGGGATGCCATCACGGATTCCGCTTATCAGATCTACCTTGAGTCCGGGATGAACGCCGTTACTACACGGGCCATTGCACGCAAAATCCGCGGATCCACCCAGCCGATTTTCAGTCAGTTTAACACCATTGAGGAAGTTCACGCCTCGGTGCTTGACCGGGCCATCCGCACTTTCTGCGAGCGGTATCAGGAAGATTTCGACGACGAACACGCCCTCCTGCGCCTTTCATGCCATCTGATTGAAACCGTTGCCATACGACCGTATCTTCTTCTTACTGTCCCTTTGCGTACCATGTTTCCGTCCAGTCAGCCCTATCTTGAAGTCCGGGAAAGAATCACCGGGCACCTGAGAAAGACCCATCATCTTACCCGGGAAAATGCGGAAATGATGCTGACGGTCATCCTCAGCGAAACCATTGGCCTCCTTTTCTCCGCCAAAGACTCCACGCTCGAAAATCCGCAGCAGCTCCGCGAATATCTGGAGCGGCTCTACTTTTCACTCCTCAAAGACCTGCAGCCCTGACAGAGTCAGGGCTGCATTTTTTATCTGATGGCATATTCCAGCAGAATTTTCACGCCGATAAACAGCAGGATGCTCCCGCCCAGTGCTGTGGCTTTCCCGGACAGGCGGGTACCAAAGTGACGTCCGAGGTGCAGTCCGAAAAGACAGATAACAAACGTCACCACCGCGATGATACAGGCGCTGGACACCGCCATCACCGGTCGGTAAGCGGCCAGCGTAAATCCCACGGAAAGCGCATCAATGGAGGTCGCGATTCCCTGCACCAGAAGTCCGCCGGCCGAAACCCCCTGTTCCGAATCCTCCGCCTCTCCGCCGCGAATGGCATCAAGCACCATCTTCCCGCCAATCAGGAAGAGCAGAGCTGAGGCCACAACAGGAACGTACGCCTGCAGAAAAGTGAAGGTCTCCACAAAGAACCGGACACAGATCCAGCCGAGAACCGGCATGAGAAACTGAAAAAACGCAAACGTGCCGGCAATGACGCTCATGCGTCCGGCGGACATCTCCGGCTCGTTCAGACCATTGGCCAGTGACACGGAAAAGGCGTCCATGGCAAGACCGATCCCCAGCAGAACGCTGTTCAGTACAAATGAAAACATAGGCCCTCCAGGCTTTTACAGCGGCATCCCGATAATGACCGACAGATTCTGCTTGATGGCCGCCGCAATTGCAGGTTTGTTCATGGTGTACACATGCACCACCTGAATCCCGTTGGCGTACAGGTCAATAATCTGGTCCGTCGCGTAAATGATCCCGGCCTGACACATGGCCTCCTCCGAATCACCGTACCGGTCCATGAGGCTCCTGAAACGCTGCGGCAGGGATGCGTTTGAAAGACGCATGACCTGCTTCACCTGCTTCTTCGAGGTAATCGGCATGATTCCGGGAAAAACGGGAATGGTAATGCCCGCTTCCCGGATTTTATAGAGGAAATTAAACAGCAGATGGTTGTCAAAAAACATCTGCGTTGTCAGAAAGTCGCATCCCACCCTGGCCTTCTCGCGAAGCGCGGCAATATCCGCCTTCTGATTCTCGCTTTCCGGATGCACCTCCGGATAGCAGGCACCGCCGATACAGAAATCGTATCCGGAGGCGCGGAGCTCCGTGATCAGATCGGAGGCATGGTGATAGTCCGTTCCCGGGACACCGTCCACAGGCGGATCTCCCCGCAGTGCCATGACGTTCTGAATCCCTGCCGAATGAATCTCCTCAATCCGGGCTCTGACCGTCTCTCTGGAAGAGGATACACAGGTCAGGTGCGCCAGCGGCTCCACACCGGTTTTCTCATGGATTTCCCTGGCCAGGTCCAGCGTATACTGACTGGTCCCGCCCCCCGCGCCGTAGGTGACACTGATAAAGTCCGGATGAAGTGCGGCAACCTGCAGTGCCGCCTCACTGACGCTTTTAAAGACCGTTTCTGTCTTGGGCGGAAATACTTCAAATGACAGCATCTGTCTGGAGGCTGTCAGCA
>JAFUBF010000192.1 GCA_017460325.1 Clostridia bacterium
AACAAGCTTATCAAGAGATACCAGGCATCCAGGCATCCAGTCATTTCAGTCTGCCCTAGGGAAAGTTTGCCCTTTAGGAAAGTCATCCTATATTATCCATTTCATACGTCAGATCAGGGTTGTCACGAACTGTAACATTTGATATGATGACCTTGAAGAATTCGTCCTGATAATTTATTTCAAACTGCTTAATGGCAGTGCAAACATCGGACGTAAGGCATTTCCTGGCCAGTTTACGACAGTCAACTGTGACATTTTGTCAAGGCCCTTAATTATACGACATCCTGATCATGGGCTGTCAGCAGCTTTATAAATTTAGCCCCTATGGGGTACCGACTATGTGATGTAGTCTGTAAGACGATAAATCTTACTGGTAGATGGACAAAAGCGAAGCCATCAGTACCTTTTGACCCTCAAATCATACGATCCCATATGCCAATGCGGTAGGTGGTGTTGTCTATTGGGACGAGGAGAGCGGATTATATGTTCTGGAATCGAAATCCCTTTCCTGGCAGAGTATAGAGACAAGGGGATGCGTCCTTGTCAATACCGAGTATGGAATGGTGGCTGTGATTCCGGTTGGAATGGGTCAGGTTTCAAGCGTTAACTTTCTGGACAGCGTAAAGCCCGGAGCAAAGGTTACAAAGGGGGATGAGCTTGGCTATTTCCTCTTTGGTGGTTCAGACTGAGTGATGCTGTTTGAAAGCAGATCAGGCTTCCGGCTTACTGTTCCGGAAGGAGGGGAGGGAAGCTACTCTGCCGGGTACGCCCATGTACATTGCGGGGAGGAATATGACAGGTTTCAATAACCCTGGAGCGGGAGATGCAGACACGCGGTGAAACCCGTATCGTTTCAGGAGGTTTCATTATTTCAGTCCCAGGGCGCGGGGCATGAACCCGATAACAAAGTGGATCAGGGCAGATCCCCAGATGTTTCGGTCACGTTCATACAGATACCCTGTTCCTGCGCACAGAATCCCGGCGCCGATGAGGTAATACAGCGGAAAGTTCATGTGGAGACAGGCAAAGAATATGGCATTCACCATCACGGTGAAGTGCCGGTTTCCGTCCGGACTGAGACAGCGGAAATTATCCTGCATCAGTCCCTTAATCACGAGTTCCTGCAGCACGGCACTGAAGGGATAGAACCATCTGCCGTGAATCCCGAGGTAGAGACCGAAAAACGGTCGGGCATTGACTTCGGGATTTTTTGCGTTAAGGATAAGACGACAGAGGATCATGAGTACGATCAGCGCCGCCGAAATCCCGGCGGCCTGTGCCATCTCACGCAGGAACTCCTTTTTGCTGCCCGGCTTCAGGGCGTCCCATCGCATTTTCAGCGGGCCCTTCCAGAGCAGGAACACGAAGGCCACGCCCAGGATGACAAAGTAGATCTTGTTGATCAGGCTCGCATCATTCTGTGCATCCAGTGCGGGATTCAGCTGCAGCATCACTTTCGTTACCAGTATATTCAGCAGAATGGCGATCAGTGCAATAGCGGTAACGGTCTGTCTCTGATCCCATTTTTTCTGTGCGTTCATTTTTCTCCCTTCCCGGTTCACGCTTATCATTCGTTTACGTGGGCCCTTCGTGTCGGATGCCTGGCCTCTGCCCGTATCGGACAGCCTTTGACGGAATTCCATCTGCGGGCTCTGTATCTTTTCCGGACCCACCGGGGCTGTTCTGCGTCATCTTACATGGTTCTGTTTTCGCCGTCAAGGACAGGGTGAACAGGATGTCTCTGCGGGTGCCGCGCAATGTTCGCGGCCCTGTTCCATTTTGGTATGCTCCTGCCCCTGCATCAACAGTGGGAAACCGGAAATCGATGGGTCTGCGTATATCGGTGAAAGAATTCGTTTGCGGACGAAAAATAAAGAATACTTACAAAAGGATAAACTGAAAATTGACGGATTTTACTAAATGATATATAATCGGATTGTCATTCCGGATGGAATGGTAAAGGAAACAGTTCATTCCTGAGGCGGGAAACGGATCGCCGGAAGCGATC
>JAFUBF010000193.1 GCA_017460325.1 Clostridia bacterium
CCGATTTTTACCGGATGCACACTGTTGTCCGGCAGGAGAATGTCCCGCCTTTCGCCGCTTTTGCTTTCCAGCGTGACCCGAAACTGTTTTCCGGCAGGTGGGTCACCACCCGCTTCATCGTCATTTACAAACTGTCCGCCTATGACGGTATATATGTCCAATTTTTCCTCTCTTCCCGTGCAAGTTGTCCGCAGATTTATAAAGGTATAACATCGATTCGGTGAAATTCTATCACAATACAGGGAATATGGCAAATCACATCATCTGCCGGTTCCGGAAAAAACTGTCTTGCAATCTTCTTCCGGCGGTATATAATGTTTCCGGGCAGGATGTCCTGTCCGAAAAATCGTTACGAAACGGAAAGAGGTTAAAAGCGATGGAAAAGACCATGAAAATTGAAGGAATGATGTGTCCGCACTGTGAGGCGACTGTAAAAAAAGCGCTGGAACGCATTGACGGCGTTGTCTCTGCTGCGGTCAGTCATACGACCGGAACTGCGACAGTCACACTCGATAAACCGGTTGATGATGCGGTACTGATTCAGGCAGTGACGGAGAAAGATTACAAAGTGGTTCAGGTTGACTGAAAATGACTTTGCCGGTCATGCGGACACCCTCTCTTCTTCCTGAGACCTGGGCCCCCTCCAGGGGTGTTCGGCCGGTGGCCCGGCACGATGTGACCGGTTGGCTTTGGAAAGGACGAAAAATGAACGCCATTTCATCTGAATTGCTTCAGTCTTTTAATGAGGCGTATCGGACAAGCAGCACAGGTCAGCTGGCAACGCTGGCGCTGTCCAAAAGCGAACTCAATAATGTTGCGTTTTCCCCCAGAGCGGCAGATAGGTTGCGCCAGAAATTCTCGCTTGAGATTCCCACCATGGAGGTAACCAATCAGAAATCATCCGGCAGATGCTGGCTCTTTGCTGCAACAAATGTTCTCCGTGAGCGTATTGCAAAAGCCCGCAATATGGAGAAATTTGAACTTTCCCAGAGTTATCTTGCGTTTTGGGATAAGTTTGAACGATGCAACTATTTCCTTGAAAGCATGATTGAAACTGCAGACCGGCCGCATGATGACCGGACAGTCATGTTCATTCTGCAGACAGGGGTTCACGACGGCGGACAGTGGGATATGTTTGCCAATGTTGTGCGGAAGTACGGAATTGTACCGAAAGATGTGTATGATGAAACGTATCAGAGCAGTAACACGCGGCAGATGAATTACGTGCTGAACCGGGCGCTGAAGATCGGGGCGGCCCGCTTACGCCGCATGAAACGGGATCATTGTACCGAAGCGGAAATCACAGCCTGTAAAAATGAGCTTCTTTCCAGGGTGTACGGTTTTCTCTGCAGCTGTTACGGTGAACCGCCGAAATCCTTTGATTTTGAGTGGGTTGACAAGGACAGGGTGTATCATGTGGAGAACGATCTTACCCCGCTCACTTTTGCAGAGCGTTACGGCGTCATCCAGCTCCTTGAGGACACGGTCAGCATCATTCACGCTCCGACTGCGGACAAGCCTTTTGACAGGGTGTTTACCAGCCGGTCTCTTGGCAATGTGGTTGGCGGGCGCCCGGTCAGGCATCTGAATCTGGAACTTGAGGAGTTCAAGAAAGCCATCATTGCGCAGCTCAGGGACGGAAAAGTGGTCTGGTTTGGCAGCGACGTCGGTCATTACGGAGACCGGGAACTTGGCATCTGGGATGATCAGAGTTTCAATTTCGATCTTCTCACCGGTCTTGACATGTCCATGTCCAAGGAAGATGCGCTCAACTATAACCTCTCTGCCATGGATCATGCCATGGTGATTACCGGTGTAAACCTTGAAAACGGGCAGCCGACCCGGTGGCGTATTGAAAACAGCTGGGGCGATGAAAAAGGAGACAAAGGGTACTATGTCTGTTCGGATTCCTGGTTCAATCAGTATGTTTACCAGGCGGCAGTGGAAAAGCGCTACCTCGGCGGGAAGCAGAATCTGACAGAGCAGGAACCGGTTCTCCTTGAACCCTGGGATCCGATGGGAACCCTTGCACGATAACGGCTCAGGCCGTAAAAAAGAGCGCTGCACGATCCGGACAACAGGACCGTGCAGTGCTTAATTATTCTTCCGGACCGTCTGAATCGGGTTCGGGCTGGATGAGCAGACGGACACGCCCGTTGGGAAGTCGGGGATCAATACCGCAGACAGGCGCCCCGGGACAGTACTGACAGGGAGAAGGGGTGTTTTCATCATACTGAACAGGCTGAATCTGAATGACACCGCTGAAGATCTGCTCCGTCAGATTCCTGGCATTTTCCATGGACTGTGCCATACGGTTTTGGATCTCCTCAAGAGGAACGGCGGCAACATTTCTGGGAGTTTTCGCTTTTCCGTTGACCTCCCCCATGGCCTTCAGGACATTCCTGTCATCCAGAACGATACCGAGCAGTTTCAGCTCACTCCCCATCCGTTTGGCAATCAGTTCCGTATCCTCATCCTCTGCATCAATCAGGGGATTTCGAAGGACCTGATACAGTCCGCCGGCCGGAATCGCATCGGGAACGGCCTTCTGAGCTGCATTCAGATAAACGGGAATCTGAAGCTGCAGACCGGCGTTCAGCATGAGATCCCGGAGAATATGCTGGGAACTCTTATAGTCCACAACCCGGTAATATGCCGTTCCGTTTTCGTCCCGATAAAGGTCAAGACGGTCAATCTGGCCGTTGAGCGTGATTTTCGTCCGGTCTTCGAGGGTAAACTGGATGGGAGGAAGAGAAATTCCGGACTGGGTGGAACGGCCAAAGTGCAGTTCATAGGCGGCGGGCGTAAACTGACCGACAGCAAAATTGCGGGTAACCGTAATGGCTGCATGGCGAATGTCACGGATGATGTACTGCGCCTGGAACCGGGAAAGTGCGTCCACATCCAGTGGGCCGTTTTTCCATTCATCGGTAAGCGGGCCAATGACCTCATCCAGAAGGGCATTCATTTCATTCGTGGACAGATTCGGCCATCGGTCAAGTGATGAGGCCTTCCGGACGTACTGTTCCATCACGGAGTGATAAAATTCACCCCGCATATTCGCCTGAAACGCGAACGGTTTTCGCATGACGGGTCTCAGGCCGTAGAGCAGAAAATGACGGTATGGACAGGAGGCGAAGGTTTCAAGCCGTGAAATGGAGAGGTTAGTTTCCGGATACAGGCGATGGGCTTCTGCCCGGGTCAGGTCTTCGGTCCGTACCTGCATGGTGAGACCGGAGAGCATTCTGGAGGTCCGCTCATGCCAGCGCGGATCGTGATACAGCTCGGTCAGTGCTTTCTGCCAGAGACCGTTTGCTGCCTCCGGGTCCTCCGTCTCCTCCGGACTGTCCAGAATATCATCCTGTCCCTGAACGGCCAGGCGAAGTCTCGTGGAGATCCGTTCCAGGGCAATGGACGGTGAATAAGGAAGGATTCCGTCCCTCAGCATCCCGCCGGAAATATTCTTTTCGCATCCGGCCGTCCGGAGCATGGCGGAAAGAATGCGAAGGGCGGAGGCCGGATAAAGGACAGAGCCATCCGGCTTTGTGACCGAACCGGAACACCCCAGACGGTCCCTGGGCATGGCAAGGGTGTTGGCCAGGCGCTCCATTTCGACGGTTGCCATTTCCTGCCGTGTAAAGCCAAAGCGTGTATTGGTGGCATGGCGGAATGTCTCCCGCTCCGTATCGGAAATCAGGGTGGTCTGCCCGCTGTTCTCCTTATCCTGCATGCCCATGATGATCATGCCGCGAATGGAGGAGGAAAGGAACATGCCGGTCGGGTTGATAATGACCGCATCGGAGGACTGAGGAAGGGACTTGACCAGGCTTGCCGCAAAGGCGGATTCAAGGAGAACCGGTATTTCCTCAATGGCCAGATGTCTGCGCTCGGAAAACACGGCCATCTGATTCAGCACCTCATTGACCGAATCAAACACCTGTCTGTCCCGGTCAATTTCAAGCATCAGGCCGCGCTTCATATAGTCATTTTCCCTTGCCTGCAGCATTTCGTATGCCCCGGAATCAATGACTGCCTGATAAATTGTCCTTGCCTGCTGCATGCCGGTGCTTTTCCGGCTGGCAAGCGCCCCTCTCAGGCCGGTCAGCATATCGGCCAGCTGCTGCCGGCACGCTTCCATCCGCAGGACAAAGGCATACTGCGGATCCTCCGTTTCGGGAAGCCGGAAGGGCTGCAGCCACTTCTGGCGGGTGATGCCGTTCTCGATGGCGTAGTTTTCAAGGTCCATGGCATCCTCGCGGGTCAGGCAGAACCCGCTTTTGATCATTCCGATCACATCCCGCTGAACACAGCCACTGCAGGCGGCACGGACCAGGTACAGGACGAACTGAACATAGTCATTCATCAGCATACTCTGTCCGCCGGGCGGCGTGTAGGGAATTCCGGCATCTCTGAGCACCATGGGAAGAAGGTCCGGAAGAATGTCCGGGGAGCTGAAGGCGACTGCCATTTCGCGCCAGCGCATTCCCTCGCGGTGCCAGTTCAGAAGGGTCTGTGCACAGTGCTGACATTCAATAAAGGGCGTCCTTGCCATGTAGACGGAAACCGGGCTCATGTCCGGCATCTTTTCTCTGCGCCCGTTGGTGAAGAGGGTCTGCTCGATATAACGGATGGCCGGGCTGATTCCCTCCGGGGTGCGGGTGTTGATATTCCGCTGCATCCGGATCCCCCGGTCAAAAAGATACTGTCCAAAGGAGAGCAGCTGACTGTTCACGCTTCCGAAAATGCGGCTGTCCGGGCTTTGGTCATCCGCCACGATAATGAGACGTGTGGAGGTGGCCAGCGGCGCAGAGGCAGCCAGAATGCGCATCAGCTGCTGGTTCAGGAAACTGAACCCGACGACGATAAAGTCCGCGTTGTCAAAATAACCGCTGCGTTTCATACGTTCCATCAGGTCTTCCCACTGCAGGTA
>JAFUBF010000194.1 GCA_017460325.1 Clostridia bacterium
AGTCATACGGTGCCGAAAGCCAAAGCAGCATTAAAGGAGAGGCAAGTTCAAGACAATCGGTTTTATCGGTCTTGGAAACATGGGATCCGCCATTTTGAATGGCCTCCTGGAAAAGCAGGTAGTGAACCAGACGGCATTTTCGTATCCCGAAAACATCCTGAAAATGCTCAGTCCTATGCCCGTCAGGGGGTACATATTCTTCGTTCCAATTCAGAAGTGGTTCAGTCGGCAGATACGATTCTTCTGGCAGTTAAACCGAATATCCTCGAATCCGTTCTGGAGGAAATCCGGGGGAGTCTGAGCGAGCGCCATCTGCTGGTTTCCATCGCAGCGGGATGGCCTCCGGAGCGTCTTTTGTCTGCTGTTCCAGAAGAAGTTTCCTGCATCTGCGCCATGCCCAATGTACCTGCCTCTGTCGGAAACGGCTGGACCATTCTGAACGAGAAGGGACGGTATCGGGATGAACAGATGGAAACCGTACGGACCATATTCAATGCCGTGGGGACGACACATCTTGTGGATGACCGTTATTATTCTGTCTGCGGATCTCTGACCGGATGCAGTCCCGCATTTGTGTTTGAGTTTATTGAATCGCTTTGTGATGCGGCCGTTCTGAACGGCATTCCAAAACCGCTGGCGCTTTCTCTGGCTGCAGAAATGCTCTCGGGCAGTGCCCAGATGGTCCTTAAGACAGGCCAGCATCCCGGTGCGCTCAAGGATCGCGTCTGTTCGCCGGGGGGAACCACCAGTGAGGGCATCCGGGCGCTGCACGAACACGGTTTTCACGCTGCCGTCATGATGCCTGCATCAAGGCTGTGGAAAAAGGAAAACGCCTCTAGTTTGTTAAAGAATTAACAATCCAGAGTAGAGGAACCGTCATTGCCCGATACAAAACAAACAAAAGGAACGTTTTTATGAAGGAAATTACCGTATATACAGATGGCGCCTGTTCCGGAAATCCGGGGCCCGGCGGCTGGGCCTGTGTTCTGATGTATGGCGAACATATCCGGGAACTGTCCGGCTATGAACCGGATACGACCAACAATCGCATGGAAATGCTGGCAGCCATTAAAGCACTGCAATGTCTGAAGGAATCCTGCATAGTCAAAATTCATTCAGATTCAGCGTATCTTTGTAACGCCATTAATCAGAAATGGATTGTCAACTGGCAGCGAAACGGTTGGAAAACCGCACAGAAGCTGCCTGTAGAAAACAAGGATCTGTGGCTGACGCTGCTGGACGAGATGAAGCACCATAATGTGTCATTTATCAAAGTAAAGGGACACGCCAACAACCGCTGGAATAACCGGTGAGATGAACTGGCGACCGGTCAGGTGAAGCGTCGGGGAAGACCGGAAGACTGACGGAGAGCAATCTGGAAGACTTCGCAAAACTCAGGTTTTACGAAGTCTTCCGTACTGGAGGAATCGATTTTGCCAACCAGTTACCATACGGACACCCAACTGGAGCGCACCCGGCGGCTCAACCAGCTTTTAAAGGAGCTTCCGGATGTCTGCAGTGATTATTTCCTTTCCATTGAGCAGATTACCGGTCCGCTCACTCGTCTGAGTTACGCCTATGATCTTAAACTCTTTTTTGAGTATCTCTCATCCGAATTATCCAAGTTCAACGGAAAGGAAATCCGTACGTTCACAACGGATGATCTGAATCAGATAACCAAACAGGACATTGAGCGTTACGCCAGATACCTGTCTTATTACGTCAAAAACGAAGTGGATGAAGCCAGCGAGGAAAGCGTTGTCAGCCGCGAATATGTCAATCACGAATATGGAATCAAGCGTAAATACGCCTCTCTTCGCGGTTTTTTTAAATATCTGTTCTCAGAGGGACTGGTTTCCGGCAATGTGGCCTCTCTGGTGCCGCTTCCCAAACTCCATGAGCGTGCCATCATCCGCCTTGACATTGATGAGGTAGCCCGCATCCTGGACGTCGCCGAGACCGGCCAGGATTTACCGAAAACCTATCAGACATATCACCGTGTCACCTCAAAACGGGATGTGGCGCTGCTGTCCCTGTTTCTCGGAACAGGGATTCGGATCAGTGAGTGTGTGGGTCTTAACATAGATGATTTTGATTTTGAACAGAATGCCTTCGTCGTTACACGAAAAGGCGGCAAGGAAGTCATCCTGTATTTTTCCGATGAAGTCGCAGAGGCACTGAAAGCCTATTATCAGGAACGCAGGGAAATTGAAACGCTTTCCGGTCATGAAAATGCTTTTTTTCTGTCCATTCAGCGACGGCGCATCTCCCAGCGTGCAGTTGAAAACATGGTCAAAAAATACTCCGCGATAGCCGCACCCCTGAAAAAAAAGATCAGTCCGCACAAGTTACGGAGCACTTTCGGCACCAATCTCTATCGGGAAACCGGCGATATTTACCTGGTTGCCGATGTCCTCGGCCACTCCGACGTCAATACGACGCGGAAGCACTATGCCGCCATGGCTGAGGATCACAGGCGTCTGGCAGCGGAAAAAACTGTTCTCCGGGATGGCTGAAACACTTAAAAAGACC
>JAFUBF010000195.1 GCA_017460325.1 Clostridia bacterium
ATGGGAATGGTCTGCAGAATGACATGTCCGGGGCCGGTGACGGAGGTATAGAAGAACCCCTCGCCGCCGAAAAACATGTTCTTGAGCCCTTTGATGTCCTGAATATCCATGGTGCAGGTGTCATCCATCATGGCCACGTGACCGGAGGAAACGAGGATGGTTTCATCCGCATTCAGATCATACTCAACGGCGGATCCGTCGATCTCGAGAAATGCCACACCGTTTCCGGAAAGCCGCTGCATGATGAAGCCTTCGCCGGAGAATAGACCGGTCGAGAACTTTTTCTGCAGGTAGACGGAAAGGTCAATGCCGGTCTGTGAGGCAAGGAAAGCGGATTTCTGAATAATGACTCCATGGTCGGGGGTGATCTTTACCGGACGGATGGAGCCCGGGAAACTGGAGGTAAAGGCAATGGTTCCGGGACCGCCCTGGGCGGTATAGATGTTCTGGAAGGCATGCTCGCCGGAAAAGATGCGGCCGAACATCTTTCCGATCCCGCCTCCGCGGGTTTCCATCTGCATATTGGGGCTCATCCAGCTCATGCCGCCGGATTCCGTGATCATGGATTCGCCCTTTCCCAGCGTACAGATAACAACGGGTAACTGTCCACCTGTGATTTCGTATTGCATTTTGCTTTCTCCTTCCTGAAATTCCTGTCTGTTTTCTTTTCGGAACGCTTCGGCAAGTTACCGGGCGCCGGATATGCTTCCGCATGATATGTACCGTGCGTGATTGTACACGAACCATCTGTGTGCGTCAACAAAAGTCTTCGCAATCAAAAAAGCCGGGTGCAGGGAACTGAAGATCAGTCATCGACAGGAATTCGGAATCAACACAGGATGGACAGGCTCTGTAAAAGACAGATCGGCAGACAATTCACCGCTGAACGACGATGCAGATCGGGAAATGACTGGGGAAGAAGCGCCGCGTAAAGACTCATGGGCGGCGCGGATCAGCATTGAATTCGGAACGCCTTTTTAGTATACCCAGGCATACACGGGATGGGGCGGGCCCCGGAGAAGGGGCATCGGAAACCGTGCCGCAGAACGGAGAATGCACAATGAGCAACAGCAGGAGTTTGAGCAGGAACCGTGCGAAACACGGCCTTTTTCAGGAAACAAAAAACAGAGCCTTTCAGCTCTGCTTAGCACCTCCAATGGGAATTGAACCCATGATTCTGCCTTGAGAGGGCAGCGTCTTGACCTCTTGACCATGGAGGCAAATGGCTGGGGAACTAGGATTCGAACCTAGACAATACGAGTCAGAGTCGTAGGTGCTGCCATTACACAATTCCCCAATGTTTTCGGCTCATCGCCTCAACATGTGGTATTATAGGACAGACTCTTTAAAAAGTCAACACCCAATTTTCAGATTTTCAAAAAAAGTTTTGCGGCCCGTTCCGTACCGGATTTCTGTGGTGCTCAGTGGCAGCCGGCGTGGGGAATCAGTGCGGCCGGATGAGGGAACTGAGAACCCACAGAAGGATCAGGTGGGCAGGATAAAACAGGTAGGTAAACCATCGGGGAAGACGGAAAAAGCGCGTCATGGGGATGGCACAGAGCAGGACCGACGGAATGGCAAAGATCTCCATATTGAACGGAACCCCGAAGAACACAAATCGTGCGTTACCCAGATGATAGGCCCACTGGATGACAAAGGCGCTGCCCAGGGTGGCCATAAGAATGGGATGCTCAAGCAGGCAGTAGAACAGCAGGATGAGACGGATGCCGTTGATTCCGTAATCGAGGTTCGTGCCGAAAAGCTCACACAGAACATAGATGCCGATGGCCAGAATGTAGTTTCGGTCCCGCAGGGCGATGAGGATGCCGGCCGCCAGACACAGGGAAAGGAGAATACTGGGCGTCTGCCAGCTGGAGCTATAGAACGTAACGGCAGAAGCCAGGGGATTCCGGGTGAAAGGAATGGCGAACATGGCGGGATTGGTGTGGGCCAGACCGAAGGCGTACAGGGGTTGGGAGATGAGGGCCAGCTGAACAAGGCGGGTCAGGTATTTTTTACTGTCTCTGGTATA
>JAFUBF010000196.1 GCA_017460325.1 Clostridia bacterium
GGGGCAGCCAGGCACTGAAGGTGGTGGAGCCAAAGCAGATCCATTCAAGACCTTTGACAGCATCCGGCACATCACTGCGAATCTGACAGATGGAAGTGACACAGGTCCGGTTGATGCCGATGGACCGGTAAGTTCCCCTCAGACCGGTATCATGGCGCGTATACGGATCATACGGGGTTCCCTGATAATGGCTGGAGAGCAGATAGGAAATGTCCTCAACGGCGACCTTTCGATCCGGCACGAGGGCCCAGGGGATATTCTCGCTTTCCGGATGAAATTCCGCGTTCGGGCCGTCCCAGGTGTGAGAAGCAGGGGTGAGATAACGTCCCATGAACCAGGCACGCGGGGTATTGTAGATATGGTCCATGTCTCTGTGTGAGCCAAAGATGTCCCTGGGGTTGAAGGCACCGTTCTGATTCAGATCAAGATGATAATCCCGGATGAATTCCCGGAGGTCCGCAGAACACATGTGCGCATTCTGAGCACCGAAAGCATCCTCCAGATCAAAACTGTCCATCCCAAACTGATTGGGGTTAATGACAACCGCATTGTCCGGGATCTTCCGGGCCATCCAGTGATGGCCACCAATGGTTTCCAGCCACCATACCTCTTTTTCGTCATTGAATGCGACACCGTTTGATTCACAGGTGCCATACTGCTCAAGGAGAGAGGCGAGCCGGCGTACGCCCTCTCTGGCGCTTCGGATATACGGAAGGACCAGAACAATGATATCCTCCTCACCGATTCCACCGGGAATCTCCTTCTGATTTCCTTTCGCTTTCTGCAGCTTGACCAGCGGGTCCGCAGCGAGTACGCGGGGATTCGAGGTAATGGTTTCCGTCGCAGTCATTCCCACATTGGCCGCGTTGATTCCGGTTGCCGCCCAGATACCGTCCTTTGGATCCACATTGGGTGAGGCAGTGTAGCGCAGGGGATGATCCGGAAGATCAATCTGCACATGTGAGAGGACGCTTTTATATTTTCTGGGCTGATGTTCCGGTTCAACGACATGAATCCGTTTTATGTCAAAGTGACCGTCATCTGTCCGGGCAATCATGGTGGAATGGTCATTGCTGGCATTTCTGCCTACCAGTACGGTTGTACAGGACATAAATGTTTCCTCCCTTATTTTCGCAGCATCCGTTGCATTGACAGTGCTGCGCCTTCTTGCCTGAATCTGAAACACTGCGACGTGGCAGACGGGATTTCCGTGAAAACAGGACTCTTCATGGAAAACGGCTGGTAAATAACAGTTCAGGCCTGCCCATTATCGCAGGAAACGATCCGACTTTCAATGATCGAGCGTGAATTTCATAGGGAAATGACGAGACATGGTTTCGTCTTCGGATGCGGGAGTGCCCGGCAGTCGGCTTTGGCAGGCGATCCCATTCAGGCGGACTGGCTGTCGGGGCTGACAGAAAGGGGAAGGCGAACCTTGAAAAGATTGGCCCGCTGACCATCTGATTCGGCGGAAATGGTCCCCCTGAAGTGCTTGACGATACCGGAGGCGATGGAAAGACCAAGTCCATATCCGTGTGTTATTTCGCGCGAGACATCTGTCCGGGTAAAGCGCTCAAATATCTCTGTACATTCCTCAGGAGAGAGAGGGTTTCCGTAACTGGTGACAACCAGCTGCGCTTCTTTCCTGGAGAGTGCACTCAGGGTAAGCCGTATTTCGCTTCCGGGATCACTGTATTTACAGGCGTTGTCAATGAGAATTTCGATCAGCTGTGTGATTTCACCGGCGTTAGCATACATGGAGAGGTTCGGTGCAATTTCCGTGACCAGACGGTGGCCGGCATCAAAGACCGAGGGCTCCAGTGTGAGAACCGTGGAGGTGACCTGAAAAGAAAGGTTAATGATTTCCGTCGGGGGCTGGTCAGGGGTATTATCCGATCTGGCCAGTGTCAGCAGCGATTCAACAAGAGAACGCATCCGCCTGGATTCGGCGTTGATGTTGTCAAGACGCTGGCGGTTCCGGGGATCTGTGACGACGCCGGACCGGATGAGCATTTCCGTATTGGACAGAATTACCGTCAGTGGTGTCTTGAGTTCGTGTGAGGCGTCTGCGACAAATTGCCGCTGTTTATCCCAGGTTTGGGCGACGGGTTTCACCATCCATTTGGCAAGAAGGAAAGAGGTAATGAAAAAGCAGATCAGTGCGAAAGCGGAAAGAAGAAGCATATTTCGTATCTGAACATGGGCAAACTGACGGTCTACC
>JAFUBF010000017.1 GCA_017460325.1 Clostridia bacterium
GCAGGAGATGAACGGCGATAAGGTGGGGCGTGCAAAGCTGTATGAAGCTCTGGGCAAGCCGCTGGATGATACCGTTGTCCCCGTGGAGGAGATCAAGTAAGATCTCCGGTTACTCTGGTTAATTGAAGCGGATGCTTCAATAAATAAATGTAGGTTCGGAATGCAGTGAATAAAAGGGGCATTCCGGAGGAATGGAGGCAAGAGGACAGGGAAGGCAGCCGAAATAGCAAAGAAAGGCATGGCAAACAAGCGTAGCCGCCGCCTGGAACTATTCGATTTTGGAAGGAACTACTGAATGTTCCAGTGAGAGAGATGCTGGAGCATCAGGATTAGGTAGAGACGGACATACCAGAGTTTGGTGGAACGGTGCTTGCAGATTTCCAGAAGGGAATCGAGTTTAATCTGCTTGTTACAGCGTTCAGAAGAAGTCCGCTTGTTGTACATGGTTTTCCATTCATCACTGCCGCGGGGCGGAGAAGTGTAGAGACGAATGTTGGATTCCATAGGAATGGAGAAAGTTCTTCCAAACTTGGAATCGGAGCACGGATGCACACAGGAACAGACACCGCCGTTATTCAGAGGGCAACGGAATTTGGCATATTGCCTGCGGAGATCATTGCCATTGGTTTTCATTCTGAGCCCTTCAGGGCAGATAGGAACACCATCCGGGCTGACCGAGATTCCCTGGTAATAAGAGATATTCTTGGATCTGCCGAGGTTGAGATCAATGAAAGGAACGATTGAGTTTTTCTTGCAGAGATTGTACATGGCCATAGAGTCATGAGCAGAATCCAGTAACAAGGAAACTGGTTTCAGATCCGGCATGAATGAGCGGAAACGGAAGAATGCTTCACAGAAAGCATGGGAATCATGCTTGGAAGCAGGGTGAAGCAACGGAAAGAGCGGCAAACCGGAATCGGCGTCCGTGAGAAGGTAAAGATCGTATCCGAAGTACCATCTTTCACGGGAAGAATCTCAACCGACATCACAGTCAGGCTGAGGATAGTAGCGGTTGCAGGTGCAATCAGTGATACCGTTTTCCCGGCATTTACAGGTATGGTGAGAACGGAAACGGGCAGCAGTAACGACAGGGGTACCGTCGCCGGCCATATGGATCCGGTTCGGGTTAATCTTTCCTTTGCGAATGGATTCTTCCAGAAAGCAGGAACGAAAGATTCGGAACAGAACGCCATAAGCTTCCTCGCTGACACGGAAGATAACGCCGGAGAGACGGGCAATCAACTGTTCAACGGATTCCTTTTCAATAGGGTCAGCTTTCTGTCCTTTGACTTTGGGTTTCTTCACTTTCTTTGTGACAGGCGGTTTCAGATGAGAAGAGAAATTATCTGAATCGAGATTCCAGAGCCTGTCGAGGAAGTCGTAGAAGGTACCGACACCAGGGACATCGTGAGGATCGAAACCGCTGAGGACTGCATAGAACGGAGACGTATGCAGGGTAAGGACCCAGAGAGGAATGGAAGGACATTTGGTCTCCATCATCAGGAGAAGGGAGCGCATCATACAGGAGGGCTGACGAGGCGCAGGGCCGAGGACAGAATAGCAGTCCGCCATGATGCGATCCACATCGGAGAGATCGAGATTTCTGAATCGCAGGAAGATCTCCCGAACGGATGCAGGTTTTGATCTCCAGCTGATCCAATATCGCTGCATCCTACGAGTCAGGGAACCACGGTAGTCGAGGTGACGCTCAATTACTGGTTTCATGCCTAAGGCCTCCAATCGTTCAAGTGTGGCGGCGGGAACCACCTACCTTGATCGATTGGTCGCCGAAGGCGACCGCAGATTTTTGCGGGATTGTCAAGTGCTTTTTGTGCGATTTCTCAACTTTTTTTGCTGCATATTATGCAAAAACGTGTGAGGGACGCATAAAAAAGGAACCTCTGATCCTTTGTGGATCAAAGGTCAGAGATTCCGAACGGATATAATAAATTATAAGGAGGACTCAACTGTGAAAAAGATGCTTGCGATCCTGGCCGCCGTGATGCTGGTTCTGCCGGTATTTGCCGGTATTGCCGCCGCGGAGAACGAACCCATCACGATTCGTATCGCCTGGTGGGGAGACACGGTCCGTCATGAGAAGTACAACAAGATCATGGATGCCTTCCAGGCGGAGTATCCCTGGATCACGGTGGAACGTGAGTATGGCACCTGGAACGACTATTGGGACAAGCTGGCCACGCAGGTTGCCGGCGGGAATGCCCCGGACGTCATGGGTATGCATCAGCAGTTCGCGGCGGACTATGTCGCCCGCGGTGTGACACTTCCTCTCGAACAGTATATCGCTGACGGCGTCATCGATGTTTCCAAAATGACGGAAGGAACGTTGGAAGGCTGCAAATACGATGGAAAAATCGTCATGCTGCCTATGGGTATCACGGTTTCCACCGTTCTGCTGAACAAAACGCTGTGCGATCAGCTGGGCGTTGCGATTCCCGCTTACGGA
>JAFUBF010000018.1 GCA_017460325.1 Clostridia bacterium
ACTTTTTTCTTTATTCAGTGATATACTTGAAAAGGTGATGAATATGGCAGCGATTTTGTTTGTGGTTGATGAACCGGCAATCCGGGAGATGCTGAGCACGGTGCTGAAACTGGCAGGACACCTGCCGCTGAATGCCTCGGACGCTGAGGAAGCGCGGAGCGTCCTGCGGAGCCACGGCGCAGACCTGGCGCTGGTGGATATCATGATGCCCGGGGAGGACGGCTTCTCTCTGGCGCAGGATCTGCTGAACGAGGGGATCCCGGTGCTCTTCCTCACGGCCCGGACAGCGGTGGCGGATCGGGTGAAGGGGCTTCGCATGGGTGCGGAGGACTACATCCTCAAGCCCTTCGAGCCGGAGGAGCTGTTGGCGCGCATCGACGTGATCCTGCGCAGAACACAGCCCCGAATCTTTACGGACGGCGGTCTGACCGTTGACTACAGTGCCCGGTCCGTGGTGCTGGACGGGGAGATCGTACCGCTGACGGCGACGGAGTTTGACCTGCTGGCACTGCTGACCCGCAGCGCCGGTGCGGCTCTGAGCCGGGACAAGATTCTCTCCGCTGTCTGGGGCTGGGACTTTGTCGGGGAAACCCGCACCGTGGATGTCCATGTACAGCGGCTTCGGGCAAAGCTCGGCCCGGAGCGCATTGAGACCGTCTACAAATACGGCTACCGCTGGCAGAGAGGTGCGGCATGCGGAAAAGACTGATCGCGCTGATCCTGCTGGTCACCGGTCCCCTGCTCTTCGGCATCGCCTGGTTCATGAGCGAGCGCAGCTTCACCCTCTCCCTGGAGCGGGAGAAGGGGCGCATCCAGGCCACTCAGGGTGTTGTCTTCCGGGATGTGCAGCAGACCATGCAAAGCCTGACCTATCTGGAGGCAGTGGCCTACGCCCGGCAGTACACGCAGTACTACCACGCACAGGGCATCGCCCTGATCTTCTGCTGGCGGAGCAATCCCATCGCAGATGCGCTGCTGCCCAACAGGTATTACGACAGCCTGATCTGCGGCCAGCGGGCGGCCCTGCTGGACACCGGCAGCCGGCCTCAGCGTTATGCGGTGGCAGAGCCGGTGAACAGCAATCTGACCGTGATTCTCCTGGGGGATGTCGGGGACATTTACGCTCTGAAAGACAGCTTCCGCCGGATGGCCTTTGCCGTGGCGGGTGGAGCATCTGCGCTGCTGATTCTGCTTGCGCTGATTCTGGCCGGTGTCCTGACCCGCCCGCTCCGGAAACTCACGGAAGCCGCCCGGGCCATGACGACACAAAGCTATACCGCGGTTCCACTGCCCACCGGCCAGAAGGACGAGATCGGCGCCTTGGCCCGGGCGTTCTCCGAGATGCAGGGAGCCGTAGAAGCCCGGGAAACACTGCTGCGGGAGGAGAGCGAGGCCCGGCAGGCCCTGCTGGACGCCCTGGCCCACGAGATGCGCACCCCGCTGACCTCCCTGCTGGGCAATGCACGCCTTCTTCAGCGGAAACTGCCGCCGGAGGAGCGGAAACAGATTGCGGACAGCATGGCCAAGGAAATCCATCGCCTCACGGATATGGATCAGCAGCTGATGAAGCTGACAGCGATGGGGCATGAGCCACCGGAGACTGAGCGTGTTTCCGTGACGGAACTGCTCCGGGAAACGGCAGAGCGGCTGCAGCCCCAGGCCGATGGAATTACGATCGCCGTGGAAGGCGCGGACAGCTCCATCACGGGAGACCGGGAACTGCTCTCCCTGCTGGCGGACAACCTGGCCGCCAATGCCATCCACGCCTCCTCCACCGGGATGACGGTAATTCTGCGGGCGGAACCGAATGGATTTACGGTGCAGGACCAGGGCATCGGCATGAGCGAAGAGACCCTCCGCCATGCCTGCGAGCCCTTCTGGAAGGCAGACAAGGCGCGCACCCGCCGTCAGGGCGGAGCCGGTCTGGGGCTGGCGCTGTGCCATCGGATCGCGGAGCTGCACGGTGGCAGTCTGACCTTCTCATCCTCACCCGGGAAAGGAACCGCCATCACCTTTACAACTCCGTTACATCCCGATGATGACTCCGTTACATACCCTGTGGCATGATACAGTTGCCAGCCGGAAAGCGCCGTCCGGAAGACGCGAAAGCAGCTGACAGACAGGAGGAGATTGAATGATCAGAAAGATTTGTACCCTAGCACTGTGCGCAGTCATGGTCCTGCCGGTTCTGGCAATGGCAGAAAACACAGTGGAGATCCTGCCCACCACGCCGCCTATGCCGCGCCCTGTGGTGGAGGCAAACCCCTACGCGGCGGATGACCTGACCGCCTACTATGAGGACTACGGCGATGAATACGCCATGCCCGCCCTGACGGTATCCGAGCGGGAACGCCTGCCGGAGATCCAGCGGCGCTGGGAGAGTGGAGAGCGCCCGGAGAGCATCATCCTGAACCGGACGGAGCAGGTTCACGTCAGCCTCATCCAGCTGCCGCCCGAGCAGTACGAGGGCGAGCCCTGCTTCCTTCTGCTCCCCAACCGTGATCTCACGGACAAGGAGCTGCTGCAAGTGGTGGATTCCTACGGGCAGCTGGGGCTCACCCTGGATCCGAACACACTGTCCTGGCACAACTGCATGCGGGGCGGCGGCATCGAGGTGGGCATTCGCTCCTTTCGGGGCGACGAGAATGAGCGCCGCAGCGAACTCACCGGCCTGTACACCCGTGTCGGACTGCGTCCGGAGATGCCCTTCACAGATTTGGTGGCCGATGACGGCGTGGGCCGGGTCACCCTGGATGAGGAGGATTTCAACGGCCTGAATGAGTTCCGCTTTCGCCCGGCCCGGAGGCTGACGGATGAGGAGTTGCTGCAGCTGATCGCACTGGACCAGGGGGACATGCCGGCTACGCCGGAGGAACTGACCGGCTATGAGACCCAGCTGCGGCAGGAGCTGCACCAGGTGCTCGGCATGCCCCTCTCCGCCCGGCGCGGCACCTATGAGGCGGTAGAACCCTTCGACAGAGGCAATGCATATGGCGACAGCCGCATGGCCTATTCCAGCAGCTTCACGGAAGTGGGCGGCACGGGCCGCAGATGGAGCGGCAGCATTGACATTTCCACCGGGAGACTGATCGAGGGCCGCGTGGACCTGGACGACCGCTACTACACGGACGGACTCATGGTCTCGGACATCCGGATGGATCCATGGGATGAGAAATGGGCATCCATCGCTGTGGAAGCGGTGACTGATCTCTGCGGCTTTGAGGAAAGCGGCATCACAGAAATCCGGAATTGGAGCGAGACCAATCTGAATGAGCTTCAAGGTGCAGAAGTAAGGGTCGTGATGGCGGACGGCGGTGTGTACCGCGTGGAAATTTCCTACACGCTGGAAAAGGTGATGACCCTGCGGTACAACGACGCTGTTTCCATGACGGCAGAGGATGATTTCTATACTCATTTCATGAAGGAGGTGCCTGTCAATGAGTAAGAGGAGTGTTCTGCTGACGCTGTGCGCCATGCTGTTATCGCTTTGTCTGAACGGCGCCGCAGCGGAGGAATCACGTATCGTTGTATGGCGAGTGACCGCCCCCGCCATCAATGCCGAGGCGCTTCAGACGGAAGCCTTTGGTGCAGACCTTTCGGCGGTTCGGGAAGAGGAGCGCGACTATGATTCGTTATTCTGGTCCCTGACCGGAGAAGGCATACCCTTCTGCGGCATCAGCCACAACCGCGGCACGGAAAACATGCAGGCATGGTTCAATATCTATCGACAAGCAGGGGAAGAACGCACCTATTATTACAATCTGGACGAGTGGAACGCGATCCCGGCCGAGAGCGGCTTTGACGCGCCCCGGGCGGCGGAAACCCTGGCGGAGGGCCAGAGTCTGCTGAAGCGGCTTGGCCTCGAGTCGGACACCGTCGCGCCGGAGCCTGTCTCCTTCACCGCCCTGGGTCGCATGGAGGGCACCACGCCCTGCCGTAAGGCCGTGTACGCCCTGACGCTGGAGGGCCTGCCAGTCCGCTGGTCGGCAGAGCTTCTCCGGGACGACGGCCCGACCCGCCCGGCGATCCTCATCGACCCATGCTATGTGACAGTCACATATTCCGATGAGGACGGCTTGCTGATGCTGGAGGGCAGCTGGTGCGGCTTTGAGCCCCTGACCCGCAGCGCGGAGGTTCTGTCCCCTGAGGACGCGCTGACCCGTTTCCGGCAGGCCGGGCTGATCAGCACAGCTGACGGCCTGTCTGCACCGGAGGCCTGCTGGTTCCTCTCCGTGAACGGTCAGGAAGCACCCGCCACCTTGGCCTGGCGCGTGGGAAACCGTTACCTGAGCGCTGTGGATGGAACCTGGCTGCAGACAGAGCATTGATCCGA
>JAFUBF010000197.1 GCA_017460325.1 Clostridia bacterium
CGGTGATTATTGCCGGAAAGTGAGCGCCGGACGCATCCGTCATACCCGAGGGCGAAGAGGTGAGCAGTGCTCACCTCTTTATTGGATTGTCGCCGGATGGCGCCCCTGTCCGGACAGAGGCAGGGGATAACGGTCTGCTGAAAACAGGACATCAGGCCTCTGCAGGGGAAAGCCGCAGGGCATGTGTCGGCGGGGAATCGGACTGAAACCGCTGTGGTAATTTCATTTTACATGTGATAAACTTTCGTTATCCGTTTCCTGCATGAACTTGTCAGGATGCGATACCCGCTTTTGCGGTCACAACGGGACCGGCCCGGCCGGGACATGATCCTGCTTTGGATTTTGGACAGATGGAAAGGAATGCGATATTATGCGGAAACTGCGTATTAAGCTCATTATCGGAGCTGTGCTGTTCATTGTCCTCTGTTTCCTGTTCTATCATATTCAATTTGCGGGAAATGCGGCTGTTGCCGTCCGCCAGAGCCTTGAACAGAGACGGATGAGTGTCTCGGACATTGAGGAGGAACTGGTCAAGCAGAGTGAGCATCAGGGTGAGGTTGAGACAATGGTTTCAGAAGCCATTGTCCGCAATGTGCAGTTGCGCGGGGATGCGATAAAGGCGCTGGAAGAAACAGAGGATGCCAATGGCATACGGGAACTGATTGACATGCCCAATCAGGCACGCATCACCGTCACGCCGGAGGGGATTCAGGGGACTGAAAATGTCCCGGCCGGATTTAAGATCACTCCCGCGAACTTTACCGAGGACGCCGGATGGTTTCTTACGGAGCAGATGGGTGAGAAGTCCTATATCGTGTATTACTGCAACATGCATGACGGGACATACAGTCTGGAATGGGAGGAGCTCAGGGAGAGTTTCCTGTTCAGTTTTGTGACGAAAGAAGAAGTAGACAGTGTTCGGGCGATTGAGGAAGCGCACGGGATTCATATTCTTCAGTTTATTCTGCCGAACAGTAATAATCTGGATGTTTCCGCCTCGTATTATATTCCCAGGGAGTTTTCCGGATATCAGACACTGAAGGACTTTGGCATTACACCCGAAATGGTTCAAAGCGCGACGAAGACGAGACTGGGTCAATTTGCCGGTTCGGATTCCACGGATGACTCGGATCTCCTGGAGCGCAGCAGTACCCTGACGGTCAACGGGGTCCAGTATGAGTGCTATTTCCGGACCATGGAAGGGGAAACGATCCTCAACGTACTCATGCTCCCCTCTGACAAACCCATCGCAAGATCGGCGGAAAGAACGGCGTTGCTGCTCATCATTTTTGTCATTGCCGGCTGTGCCTTTCTGGTCTGGGCAGGTTCCATTTATGTGCTTGTCATTCGGCATGCGCTGAATGACGCCCAGAAAAAATACTTTAAACCCAGTTATGTTTTCCGGCGTGCATCGGTCTTTATCCTGTGCGGGACGCTCGTGGTGGCGGTCGGTTCGGTATTTTTGCAGTGTCTGTTTGCCAGCTTCAACGCGAGTACGACGACGCAGAAAACCCTGGCTACGCTGGGATCGCGCATGGATGCCAACCGGTCGATGGCGGAGGAGTATCAGAGGGTACGCATGAAGACCTTCGAATCCTCTGTGGAAGCGGCCTGTCTGCGCCTGTTTTCCGAAACGGAGACCATTGATTCGCATCTTCTTGAGGAGATCTGTGCCCGGGTGGATGCAGATTACATGGTGGTTTATGATGAAACGGGAACGCAGGTTGCCTCCAATACCGGTTACACCGGACTCACGCTGGGGGACGGCGGAGAGGGGATGATGGAATTCCGGCGCCTGCTGAAGGGCGTGACGCCGATTTCAAAAGCCGAGGTTACGGATGCCCAGACGATGGAGACCAAATCGGTATTCGGCGGATCCCTCCTGCGGGAAGGGGACGGAGGGAAGACGGTTTACTGGGCCGTGCTGATGTTTGTGGATCCGACCCTGGTGCTGAGCCGTTACCTCCTGTCTGAGAATGAGCTGATGACCACCCTCAGTTCCGCGGATACCATGTGTTTCGGTGTCAACCCGGAAACAGGACGGATTGTCTCCTCCAGCAGGCCGGAATTCATCGACAGGACGACGGCAAGCCTCGGGCTTCCCCAGGAGGCGCTGAAGGACAGTTACATGGGATTTTTCCGGATGGACAATGTCCGGGTATACGGAATGTCCATGGAGAAAGACGGCGTTCTGTATTACTCTATCATTGACCAGGATCATGTGTACAGGTACGTGCCGGAAAATACGTTCAGGGCGGTGCTGGCCTTCCTTGGCCTGATGAGTATCCTGGCGGTGTATCTGTTCACCGGATACCGAAAGGTGTTTGCCCGGTACGGAGACAGCGGGAAAACGCTGAATGAGGTCACGAATCTGGTCCGGATGCCTTCCGGACTGCTGAAGACGTCGGTTGATCCGGTTTCGCGCTGGTCGTATCTGACGGCCGGGTACGGAAGCCGTACGCCCATTCACAACGCAGTTGTGGCCGGCCAGGCGGCCTATATGGTCTGCATGTTTATTGCGTTTCTGTATACCCGATTCGGAAATGTCAGTCAGGACAATTCCGTCATCGCCTATATCGTGAACGGAAAATGGTCAAGAGGATTCAATCTGTTCGCCTTTGCCAACATTCTGTTTCTGTTTATTGCCATCTCCGTCATTACGATCTGCATCCGGTTCATCGTGCGTACGGCAACCCTTTACACCAGTACAAAAGGGGAGACCATTGGCCGGCTTTTGCTGGATTTTATCGGCTATCTGAGTGTCATTGTGTTCGCGTATTTTGCGCTTTCCTGCATCGGCGTGGATACGGGGGCACTGATTGCCTCTCTCGGCCTGATGTCCTTTGCGCTGACGCTTGGCGCACAGGACCTGATCCGGGACATTCTGGCGGGTCTCTCCATTGTCATTGACGGGGTGTATCAGGTGGGGGATATCGTCGAGGTCAACGGTTTCTGGGGAACCATTCTTGAGATCGGCGTGCGGACCATTAAAATTGAGGGACGCGGCGGGAATATCCTGATTATGGGCAATCGGGATATACGAAACGTCATCAACAAAACCCGTAAGAATTCCTGGGTGGTGCTGGATGTCGGCATCGCAGACACGGAGGATCTGCCTGCCATCCGGAAAATGCTGGAGGAAAACCTGCCCCGGATCGGTGGGAAGATTCCGGGTGTGATCAGCGGACCTTACTATAAGGGAATTACGAACATCGGCAATGGAAGGCGCAGTCTGTCCATCATTGCCGAGTGTAGAGAGGTCGACGTTCATCATATACAGCGGGACCTGACAGGTGCCATTGCCTCTCTGTTCAAGGAAAACGGAATTGCCATCAAGTAATCCGGTGTCTGCGAAAGAAACGATTGCAGCCTCTGCTTTGCCGTTTCCGGCAGAGCAGAGGCTGCAGATGTTTTCAGGATCATGTCTGAATGGTTCCACGCTCCGGGCGGGTACAGGGCATGGTGCTCAGAGATCTCCGGCGGTCAGGACACAGTTGGTATACACGCTCTGGCCGACGGTCAGGGTGACATTCTCGGGGATGATGACCCGGGCATCGCCGGAGAGGCTCAGGGTGGAAATCAGCGAGGTTCCGGTTACCTGCCAGGTGGCATCATCTGTCAGGCAAAGGTCAATGGCATTGGCCCCGTTGCTGTTGACCAGATTGGCCACCTGCCCGATGCTGAAGTACTCGTCGATGGTGAAACGGGTGTTCTGGTACTGCTCCGCAAAAGCGGTGGCCGCCTCCTCACTGTCAAAGGCAAATCCGCCGTTTTCCTTCACCCTGAGCGAGCCATCATAGGTCACATGAATGGCGGAGGTGGAGGCAACGGCTCCGCTGTACCGGGCGCCCTTACCGAACGTGACACGGAGGGTATTGCCCTCAAGACCGTCTGAACCGGAAGCGTTGTAGATGTTGCCGCTGTATGTGCCGTTGGTAAAGGTGAAGCGCTGTACGGCACTGCCGGAGGTGGCGGCGGAGGTATTGAATCCCGCGTTTTCCGTGTGATACGGAATGAAATTCTGCGTACCGCCGTTCGTGTTCAGCGGATCATCCGTGCTCATCATGCCCCCATTGGTGGCATCATCGTTGTCCATAACCTGAATCAGGACACCGCCGTTGGTGATTACTGCCTCATCCACATTCGCAGTCAGCACCTGATTGGAGTATCCCGTCTTGACGAGGAAGGTGGCATAGCCGCTTTCAACGACTGTTCCCTTTTCCACGGTGATGGTGTTGCTGCCCTGATGGGCCATGAATCCGAAGGTATCGGAATGAATTTCCGTCACTTTGTCTGCCGCGGCCGTATACGTGGCCGTGGTTTCGCCGGTACTGTTTTTCAGCTCATAGGTTTTGCCGGCCTCAAGGCTGGTATACAGGGCGCTTCCGCCGGTAAAGATGGTGGCATAGGTGCCCACGTTAATGCTCGCGCCGGCGAAGGTCTCAGCGGCGTTCCCAATGGCATAGGTTCCATACCCGGAGCCGTAACGGACCGTGTACGGATTGTCCAGGGTTGCGGAAATCTGGCCGCCTTCGGCCTGCAACAGGCCCTCGCTTTCATCCGCCCGGCTGAGGGTCAGACTGGTGTTATATACATTCAGCGTCATGTCCGTGCCGGCATCCGTGGAAAGAACTGCCCAGGCATTTGCGGAGGTCTCCGAGTCGATTACGTTGGTGGTCGTGTTGGTGCCCATCATGTTGGTGCAGCGGGCATTTCCCAGAATGCCGAGAATCCAGGGTGGGGCGACCATCAGGGTCTGAGAGGGGGTATTCAGATAGGCACTGTGCAGGGTGCCACCGTCTGAACGCAGGGTGGAGCGCTGGATGGTAACGGTTGCACCGTCGTCGGCAAAGACCGGCATGGTGGCCACGCCGGAGGTGTGAATGGTGCTGTCCGAGATGGTGACATGTGAATCGGCGCCAAAGACGGCAATCGCGCTGCCCTTACCGGAAAAATCGCAGGTGTCGGACCCGTCTGCCAAGGTCAGCAGGGTGATTTCCGCACCGGAGATGGTGTAATCCGCATCGGTGACAAGAATGCCGTTATGGCCGGACTCGCTGTCCGTGAGAACAAGATCCGTGGCACTATTTCCGTCATAGCTGCCGGACTGTATCCGGTCCGGGCTGGATTTGTCCGCCTCAATGCCCGCGGCACTCACGTAAAGGGCCGCATCATAGGCGTAATCGTCCCCGTCAACACTGTCGGCATCCGTGCCGCCCATTGACCAGGAACCCAGCTGTCCCTCGGCCCGGGCAGAACCGCCGCCGGGCCCACCGGAACCTCCGGGACCGTGTCCCTCCGGCCGCTCCGGGGGTGTTCCGTGACCGGGCACTTCTGACATGTCGTGATCCGGCTTGTCCGGCGGTGTCATTCCCTTCGGGCCGCCTGCATTTTCCGCCACGGCGGAAAGACAGAGGCTGAGGATCAGGGTGAGGGAAAGGATAAACGCAAGGAAACGTTTCATATTGAAAACCTCCTGTAATTGTATTTTGACTTTCGGCACCGTAAGACTGACATAGGGCATAATTTGACAAACCGGTGCTGCGCACCGGGCCCATTCCTGTAATGGTGCTTTGGCTATCGGCACCGTATGACTGATATGAGATATGCTTTGACAAACCGGTGCGGATCTGACCAACAATACGAATCAGTCAAGGATGAATATCAGGTCTGTCCTGATGCTGCATGTATACCACTTTACTCTTACCTGAACCTTACGTGCGGGACGGTTTACAGAAAAAATTGCCAGGATGTACGGTTCAGTGAAAAACGGAGTTTCCGGGACATGGACAGGTCTCCGGAGGTGGACCGCGAAAGGACAGAGAGACCCCGGCGGAGGGATACGAGTATCGGAATGTTCCTGTGGCGGAAATCAGTCGGATGTGGTAAACTGTACCGAAAGAAAACGAATGACCGGGCAAAAGAAAATTTATGCAATACAGGTGTCTGAAAAGCGGCAGAGCCCTGGGCGGACTGCTGTAAATGGATAAGAGGGGTCAGAGGAATGACAAAGAAGATTGCGGGAATCCTGACGTTCCTGGTGATGCTGTGGACGGCTCTGGCATGTGCAGAGGCGGGCGGACTCGCCGCCATGAACGGAAAGCGTATCGGCGTGCAGACCGGCACCAATTTTGACGAAATGATCCAGAAGCATCTGCCGGAAAGCAAAATTGAGTATTACAATTCGAGAACGGACCTGCTGGCCGCACTGGAAGGACATAAAATCGACGGCTTTGTCGTGGATGAGCCGGTGGCGGAGATCCTGATGCGTGAAAGCAGCCGGGTCACGTATCTGCCGGAATACCTGGACAACTATGAATTCGCTGCGGTCTTTCGGAAGGGGACGGAGGGCGAGAAGCTTCGTGATCAGTTCAATGTGTTTCTGAGCGGTGCCGTGAACGGAACTCTGGATGAACTGGAGAAAAAGTGGTTTGCCGAGGATGAGAGCACGAAGACCATGCCGGATATCCGGAAGCTGCCTGCCACCAACGGAACGATGCGTGTGGCGACGGAACTGGGCTATGTGCCCTTTGATTACTTCCGTGATGGAACAGCGGTTGGCTATGACATGGAACTGGCCTATCTGTTCTGTGAATCCTGCGGCTATGGCCTGGAATTTTTAAATATGAATTTCGACGGGATTCTGCCGGCTCTCCAGGCCGGGAAATGCGATCTGGTGCTGGCGGGTGTCAGCATTACACCCGAACGCGCGGAAAGCAATCTGTTTTCGGATCCGTACTTTTCGGGCGGCACGGTCATGGTCGTCCTGAAGGAGGAACAGGAAAAAGGGACGGAGGGGCCGGTATATTCCTCTCTGAAAACACTGAATACGGCACGGATCGGTATCCCCAGCGGAACCAGTTTTGACCTGATGGTACAGAAGGCATTGCCCGGGGCAAAACTATCCTATTACAACAGCCAGAGTGACCTGCTGACGGCACTTGACACCGGAAAAATCGATGCGTTCCCGACGGATGAACCCTCCATTCGGTACATTATGGGCCAGAATGCCAGTGTCACCTATATCCCGGAATACCTGAGTACGTTTGAATTTGCGTATTGCTTCAATAAGACAGAGGCGGGGCAAAAGCTGCGGGATGAATTCAGTGAATTCATTTCCGAAAAGAAAGAGGAAGGCTTCCTGGATGCCCTGTCGAAGGAATGGTTTGATGCGGCCGAGGGCGAGAAAAAGGTGGTTGATATCGCCTCACTGCCTGCGCCCAGGGGAACCCTGGTCATGGCGACGGATGGCGATTACGCCCCGTTTGAATACATGCGCAACGGGCAGATTGTGGGCTATGATGTGGATCTGGCCGCGCAGTTCTGCCGTGCATATGGCTATGGACTCAAAATCGAGGTGATGAGCCTGGATGCGGTGCTGGCCGCGGTGCAGTCGGGGAAATGTGATTTCGGAGGCTCCGCGATCACGATTACACCGGAGCGGGCAGAGAGTGTCCTGTTTTCAGAGCCGAATTATACGGGCGGGACCGTCATGGCCATTGCTGCCCGCCTGCCGGGAAAGACCGACACGGAGCAGACGGGAAACGGATTCCTGGGCTCAATTGCGGAAAGCTTTGAAAAGACATTTGTGCGTGAACAGCGCTGGAAGCTGTTCCTTGAGGGAACCTCGACCACTCTGCTGATTACGCTGCTGTCCGCCCTGTTCGGGACGGCACTGGGCTTCCTGGTGTTCATGGCCTGCCGGAACGGCAATGTACTGGCCAACGGGATTACAAGGGTTTGCGTGTCACTGGTCAAGGGCATGCCCATGGTGGTGCTGCTGATGATCCTGTTCTATGTGATTTTCGGCTCGGTGTCGATCAGCGGGATCTGGGTAGCGGTGATCGGCTTCACCTTTACATTCGGCTCGGCCGTATACGGCCTTCTGGTCATGGGCGTCGGGACCATAGACGTGGGACAGTATGAGGCAGCCTATGCACTGGGACACAGCAACCGGGAGACTTTTTTCCGCATCATTCTGCCCCAGGCCATCCCGCGGGTCCTGCCGGGATATCAGGATGAGATCATCAGCCTCATCAAGGCAACAGCCATCGTGGGTTATATCGCGGTTCAAGATCTGACGAAAATGGGGGACATTGTGCGCAGCCGGACCTATGAGGCCTTCTTCCCGCTGATTGCCATTACGGTTATTTACTTTGTTCTCGAGATGCTGCTCATCCTGGTGATCAGCCGGGTGAGGATCTCCATCAACCCCAAAAAGCGCAGCCCGGAGAGCATTCTGAAGGGAGTGAATCTGCATGATTAAGATTGAACATCTGAAAAAAGAGTATGCCAATGTCACGCCCCTGAAAGATGTGAGTGTGGAAATCCGGGACGGGGATGTCATTGCCGTGATCGGCCCCTCCGGAACCGGAAAAAGTACGCTGCTGCGGTGCATTAACCTGCTGGAGGAACCCACGGCCGGCCGCATCTGGGTGGACGGCGAGGAGATTACGGATAAAAAGTGCAACATCAATAAGGTCCGGCAGAAAATGGGCATGGTGTTCCAGTCCTTCAACCTGTTCGGCCATCTGACGGTCATTGAAAACATCATGCTCTCGCAGATCAAGCTCCTCGGCAAAAGCAGGCAGGAGGCCTATGATACGGCCGTAAGCCTGCTGCGGACGGTGGGACTGGCGGAGAAGGCGATGAATTATCCGGATGAGCTTTCCGGCGGACAGAAACAGCGCATTGCCATTGCCAGGACCCTGGCAATGGATCCGGAAGTCATTCTTCTGGATGAGCCCACCAGTGCGCTGGACCCCACGATGGTCGGGGAGGTTCAGGCGGTCATCCGGGAGCTGTCCAAAACCGGGAAGACCATGATGATTGTCACCCATGAGATGAACTTTGCCCGGGCGATTTCAAACCGGATCTTCTACATGGACGAGGGCGGCATCTATGAGGACGGGACGCCGGAACAGATTTTCGAGCACCCGCAGCGCATCAATACCCGCCGCTTTATCCGCAAGCTGAAAGTCCTGGAACTGGAGATCAACAGCCGTGACTATGATTTCCTGGGCATGTCCGGACAGATCAGGACATACTGCAACAAGAACCAGATCTCGCCCCGGAAAGCCAACTATATCCAGCTGGCCTTTGAGGAGACCATGCAGCATCTGATCCCGAATATGGACAATCCCCGAATCCTGGCAGTCTGTGAGTATTCGGATGCCACGGAGGAAGCGGAGTGGCGGTTCAGCTATTCCGGGCGTGAGTTGAATCCAATTATAACGGAATGGAATCTTTCGCACGGTGTGCTGGAGGGGATTACCTCCACCATGGAATATGTCAGGAATGAGGAGGAGGCACTTCCCAACGAAATCCGCCTGTCCATTCGCCAGGAACAGGCCTGATGGGAAACGGTTCGGCACGTGCCGAAACGGAAATGATCCGGATTTCCGTACCGGCAAAAGAAAATCCCTTTCCCAAAGACAGAAGAAGGAAGAGCGCTCTTCCTTCTTTTTCTGTCGGGCACGAAATTTGCCGGCTGGCTTCTCTTCCCTGAGAGCCGCCCGGAGTGTACCGCAAACGAAAATCGCACTTGAATGCGCCGAAGAGGATAGGGTATACTTGGACATGCCGTGCAGCTTTCGGGGCCCGTTGGATGATTCGGAATGATAGGCTGAACCCCGGCATTTGCCGTGCCATGAGTGACAGGATGGGTTTGCATGAGTGAATTATTGCGCGTTCTGCGGCGGGAATTTATCTATCTCTGGTATTACTCGGAGATCCAGTTTCGGCAGATATTCGTTTACTGGATAATCGGTATTGCCGTCGGATCTTTCATTTCGGTCTTTGCCCGGGAGGGCATTCACAATCTGTTTCGCCGGATGCAGGGAAAAGCATGGGGACTCTTTGGAATCATTCCTGCCTGCTTGCTGGGCATTGCCTCACCCCTGTGCATGTACGGCACCATCCCGGTGGCGGCTTCCTTTTCGAAGCAGGGGATGCGTCATGACTGGCTGGCCTCCTTTATGATGGCCTCAATCTTCTTAAACCCTCAGCTGATCATCTACACCACAGCCCTCGGTCCCAAAGTTCTGGCAGTGCGTGTTCTGACCTGTTTTCTCTGCGGCTGCACGGCCGGCCTTCTGATTCACGTTTTTTACCGGGACAGGAGCTTTTTTGATTTTTCCGGATTCGAGGAACGCGCAAGCCATGATACGCATCCCAACATTCTGATTCGTTATCTGCTGAACGTGGGACGCAACATTCGGGCCACGGGGCCTTATTTTCTCCTGGGCATTCTGCTTTCCGCCCTTTTTCAGCGGTATGTTTCCCAGGACCAGATGGTGGCGCTCTTCGGCGGGGACAAGGCCTGGGGTGTCCTGATGGCCGCGACTGTCGGGGTGCCGCTGTATGCCTGCGGCGGTGGGACGATTCCGCTCCTGAAGGAATGGCTCTGGGAGGGGATGAGCATCGGGAGCGCGGCAGCATTTATGCTGACCGGTCCCGCAACCAAGATCACGAATCTGGGTGCACTGAAAATCGTCCTGGGCCTGCGGCGTTTCCTGCTTTACTGGGCATTTGTCATTCTGTTTGCCCTGCTGACGGGCACGGTTGTCAATCTGGTTTTACATTAACCTGAGGAGGATCCTATCATGAGGAAAATCGCATTGCTGGCATTCACTCTCTGTCTCCTCATTGCCCTTTCCCTGGGCGGTGCGGCAGGTGAGGGCAACGGAAAGCCGGTTGTCTATTTTACGGAGGACATCTCCCTGGCAGGCCTTGTTGCGACCTATGAGGCGCTTGACTGGAAGCCTGCCGGGCCTGTGGCCGTGAAACTCTCCACCGGTGAGCCGCCGAACAGCAACTATCTCCGGCCTGAGTTGATTGCCGACCTTGTGCATCTGGTCGGGGGAACCATTGTCGAGTGCAACACGGCCTATGGCGGTTTCCGCTCGGCCACGGCGGAACACTATCAGGTGGCGGAGGACCACGGCTATACGGCCATTGCGGATTTTCAGATTCTGGACGAGTATGATTCCATGGAGATCCCTGTGACGGGCGGCAAACGCCTGACCGGTGATCTGGTGGGCGGTCACTTCAAAGACTACGGGTCTTACATCGTGCTCTCCCACTTCAAGGGACATGCCATGGCCGGATATGGCGGGGCGATTAAGAACGCGTCCATCGGTCTGGCATCTGCCCGGGGCAAGGTGCGCATTCATTCCGGCGGAACCAGTGATACCCACTGGCATGATGAGCTGCAGCTTGAGTTCCTTGAGGCAATGGCGGAGGCGGCCAAGGGGGTAAACGATTATCTGGGGGACCAGGTGATCTACATCAATGTCATGAACCGGATCTCCATCGACTGTGACTGCGACGGTGACCCCGAGGAGCCGGACATCCACGACATCGGCATCCTGGCCTCAACAGACCCTGTTGCCCTGGATCAGGCGTGCCTGGATCTGGTGTGGAAGGCAGAGGGAAACGAGAAGCTCCTGTGGCGGATTAATGACCGCCAGGGACTGCATACCCTGGAGCATGCCGAGGAAATCGGCCTTGGCAGCCGCACCTATACACTGGTCGAACTCGCGAAGAAGGAAAACTGAACGCGTGAACCGGCCATTGGCCGATTCCTTCCATCCCGAAAACAGAGAAATCCCCGAAGCGAATCCGCTTCGGGGATTTGCCGGTTTTGGGACAGTTCTTTTGCGGCCCTTTGGCGTCAGATGCCTTCGATCTGGCGGACCTCTTCAACGCGCTTCAGAATCTTCGCGGCCCAGTCATCATCCTGAGCGTTGAGCTGATAGGCACGGAAACCGTACTGGCCGGCCGAGGAACAGATGACATCCTCATCATCAATGTGGAGGGAAATCCGGTATCGGTTCGGCATCTTCTGAGGTAGAATCGTGCTGCTGTGAGACTGGACTTCCTTCTGATGCCGGTAACCGTTGATAATGCCGTTGAACTTGACACCGTACAGACGGAACAGGGCCTTTATATAGCGTTCCGAGCGGAAAGAGGAGGTATAGACCCAGACCTCACAGCCCTGTGCCTGCAGATCCCAGATCAGCTCAGGGGTTCCGAGACGCAGACGTTCCTGAAACAGGTTTCGAAGAGGAAACGGCAGTGCCGGTTCAGTCTTGTGTGTTTCAGGGGAAACGAACAGGACCTCATCCAGGTCAAAGGAAACACGCATCACCTTAGCTGTCTTTGTCATTCCCCGTCATCTCCCTGATTACGTTCATTACCTCAAGAGACCATTCATTCTCCGGTCCGGTCAGCATGCGCTCATTGCATTCGTGCGTTCCGGAATGGATTTGCAGAACCATCGTGCGGTCGATCATAATGGTCCACCTGTATCTATTCTCAGCCAGCTGCTTCAGCGACTTCCCACCGTCCGAACCGCCCAGCTCCTTCCGTCCGGCGCCGGTTACGATTCCGCACAGACGAACGTGATGGGCCCCGAATAAGGCACGAATATAGTCCATGGAATAGTATTTGGAGGTGTAGACCCAGATATCGTATTTCTGCTCGTTGAGAAAATGGAATAGTGCAGGAATGCCTTTCCGGACAGGTTCCCTGAAACAATAGTTTAACGGGAAATACAGTGGCGGCTCTTTATTGGGGTCATCTCCGTTACAGAACACCACCTCATCCAGGTCCAGACTCACCCGGACATCTGAGCTGCTGTGTTCCAGCATGTTCCGGATATCCTCTGCCTGGGTCGTGTTCACAACCCGTACGCGAAGCTTTGACTCGCCGGCTCTTATGGCAGCTGCCCACCTGTGGTGACCGTTCAGGATCATATACCCGTCCGGCATGGTTCTCTGGACAATCAGCGGCTCTTCAAGGCCGCTGGGCTCTTTGGAGAGATCTATTCCCTTCCGCCTTGCATCCCGAAACGCCTTCACGTATTTTGAAATGATCTCGTAGTTCGGACCGATATCGGGGAAACAGAACTCATCCTCCGGATTCGGATGAAGGGCCTGGTAGGCAGCATGTTTGGTCAGAAACTGACGGAGAATGCTGGAGCGTACCGGGTAGTACTGTCCCTTTACGCGTGCAACCTCCTGCTTCAGATACTCATCAAATGGAATCTGTAAGGGCATAAAAACTCCTTTCATGTTGCTTTGGCTTTCGGCACCGTATAACTGATATGGGACGTGATTTGACAAAACGATGCAGCCTTTGCCCACTCTTTTCTGCGGTCCAACGGACAAACGGATACCTGCACCAGGCCTGTCCCGGAATGGACAGTCCTGTATTTTTACAAATGGAGGGACCTCGCCCGGGAAATCCTCCGGCCTCAGCCCCAACCGGGGTTGACTGAATCAAAGGAAAACAGACGGGGGAGATACCCCCTCGATCTGCGCCGGAGCACACATCCGGTTTCCCGGTACTGCGCTCTTTCAGCTGCGTGATGCAACCGAGTGGACATCTGGCGTCAGGCCAGCCTTTTGCCTGGCCATTTACCCATCTTTCCGGCATTCGAACAGCCATAGCGGCGTTCCGGTACGGATCTCAATATGATTTTTCCGCTGACTGTTCTCCCCATGATGATAACTGCATTCCGGGTGTCAAGGCAAGAGTTTTTTTCGTTTCCAGACCATTTTCTGTTCTGTTCTGACACTGCCGCGTCCGGGCGAAAAAACGGGCTGTACACACCCGGTCATCCCCATGCCCGTGCCGGCCCGGGAGATCACCTGAAACGATTATGAACCATATTCAGTTTTCATGAAACTGTCAGATTTCGGTAGAGTTTCCTTGAATGATATTGACAAAAATTATGGTCAGGAATACAATGAGCCCACAACAAATATCACTGTTATATAACGCTGATATTTCTGCTAAAACATCTTCATGTTCCATATCGGAATGGTCCTTCAGGGACGATGTCGGCTGTCTGAAAGAGAAACGCGCACATACCGGTGCGGCTTCTTCCGATCCTTCCTGTTCCTTTCACAAGGAAGGACGGCATGATCTGCCGGTATTTGGTCTGGATCTGCCCGAAAGGTGATTCGGACTTTGCCGGAGCCAGGGCAGGGATACAGCACCCAAGAACTCCGGATGGAGAAAGCTGGGGAAAATCAAACAGGAACAGATGGGTGACACGGGCACCCTTTTTTTAACGTCGGGAGGCAGCCTTTCAGCTGAAAGAATGCCACCCGACAGAGCAGCAGACGGATGAACAACTCCGGATGCTGCTATCGTTATGACGAAAAAACTCGTGTGTATCCGGGTAAAATTTGCTGACTGGTATCCGGAGATGTTTATAAAAGAGACGGGAGCGATCCAATGCATTCTTGGAAGGGCCTGGTGATGATTATCCTGCTGGCTGCGTTGTGCCTGCCAGGGGCGGTTGCTGGGGCAATCGATGTTTCTAATGAAACAGAATTGATAGCGGCTGTGGAAACCATCAACGGATCTGAATCGGGCGAGTTCGTGATTAACCTGAAAGCGAATATAGAAACGAACGCATCAATGGACTTTAAGAGTGGTGCCACGAAAACCATTCTGGGAAATGGACATACGATAAAGTATACTGGAGGTTATACCTTTATCAATTTAAGTAAAGGCTTTCTTTACCTTGGAGACAGTAATGATGAAAACAATACTTTACACATACAGGGCAGAGGCAAAACTGCGACACCAGGGGATAGCGAGTCTTGCATTCAAGTTATGCCTATACCGGGAAAACTTGACAATCCTGTATTGTACATGTATGACGGAGTCACTATTTCCGACTATTATACTGACAATTCCTATGGTGGAGCGGTAAGAGTTTTTACTGATGATAACAATCAAAACGCTTCAGCCACATTTAACATGTATGGCGGGATTATTCAGAATTGTGGGTTTAATTCTGGTAGTAATCAAAATGGAGGTGGTGTGGCTGTCTGTCAGAATGGGATTTTCAATATGTCAGGAGGTACTATTACGGGCTGCTCTGCTAATTATGGTGGTGGAGTATGTATGACGCTGTATAGTACGACTAAGCCTTACTTGGTCAATATGCCAAAGTTCACTATGACTGGTGGTAAAATTGTGGGGAATACAGCACATCAGGGTGGTGGCATATGTGTTTTTAATGGAACATTTTATCTTGAGGGTGGCACCATTTCTGGGAACAGGTCGGGTTCATTTGGCGGCGGGGTAATAATCTATGGAAACTACTATGGACATTATACATATTCAGGAGCTATAGAAATTAAGTCTGGGGAAATTATAAACAATCATAGTACCAGTTTTGGAGGTGGTATTGCTTCAATCTATAACGGCTCAGTCACCATGAATGGGGGTGTTCTGTGCAACAACAGATCTACACGGCGCGGGGATGATTTAGCTGCTATTTACTACGGTGAAAATGTACAGTTATCAAGTGCCTTAGATATGAATGTAGAGTACGAGATGTTCAATGCAGAGGAGAGAACGTGGAGCCCAACGTGCTTTACAATAGACGGTTGGTATGTTGATGGGGATAATAACGATACCGCAACAGCCAGATGGAATTATAGACAGGCATTTGAAAACGTCTCAGGAACTAATACCCGAATAGGAGATGTTGTTCATATTCCGAGTTACGAAGTGAATAATCTATATATCAAAGCTGCTTTTACCGGTTATTACGAGATACAGATTGAGAAAACATGGGACGATCAGAATAATATTCTCGGAAAACGCCCTGATTCTCTCATGTTTACCCTTATAGATCGCTCCACAAATAAGCCCGTTAAACGCGGTATTTGGAATGAAACAGACGGGAAGTGGGAGGAGAGCACCGAGGACGCAACGATTACGTTGGGAAAGGCAGATGTGGATCCAAAGAACCCGAATATTTGGAGAAAAACAATAGCGCCTCTACTGTTAGCGGACTACACAGACAGCAGTAAATATCTCCTCCAGGAGGAACTATATACCGATCACTACGTACGAAAAGAAGGAGACCCTAAAATTGAATTTATCCCATATGAAGAGGGTTCAGCCGACACGGGCCCAGGGTTCTTCAGAGCTACTTCAACCAGCAGCGTGATCATACCTGTGGACATTCGGATTACCTGGGACGACAGGGATAATGTGGATGGATTAAGACCGAAGCGTGTGATGATCAAGATGATGGATCTTTCCGGGAATCTCCTGAAACAGGCAAACGGTGAGGATGCAGTATTTACGATTACTGAGGAAGACAACTGGTTGAAACGCATTTATATGCTTCCCTTTGATACGACAAAAGTTAGAGTGGTGGAAGAGACTGTCGAAGGATATTCACAGGAGACAGAAGCTGATATTGTGATAACGAAAGACGGTTACAGAATTGAGAGGAAGAACCGTCATATTCCTGAAAAGGAAGAACCAACGCCTGTACCTGTTGAGACCGTACCGGACACAGGTGAAAATGATCATCTTCTGATGTGGACAATCATGGGATGTGTGAGCGGACTGGCGCTGATTTACATGGGACTCGTGAATCGGAGGAAATCGCTTCGCCGTCACTGAGCGCCTCAGGATGACAGGATTTATGATCTACAGGAAATCCCGGGAGCAACTGACTCCCGGGGAA
>JAFUBF010000198.1 GCA_017460325.1 Clostridia bacterium
CGGTGAGAAGATGACCAGGAAGGCAGCTCCGACAATCAGGAGCTGCCTTCTGTATTGAAGAGGGTCCCTCCCTGAAACATCTCCCCAATACGCTCTTTTCCCACTGCCTGGTCAAACAGAAGGGATGTACTTTTTCACCATACAGTTCTTTTTACAGAAACAGATTCCATAGGCGAGGCTTCCCGTATATCCGTCATTCAAAACTCCTTCCTCATACCTCTGATCCCGAATCTGACGAAATGCCTCCTCAATTCCCCCCTGCATCTCATTGAATTTCTTTCGGACTTTCAATTCAAAGATGATCGCCGAATCCTGATGCCTTTTGGGATATAAGACAATGTCCGGGCGGCCATTTCCTTCTTCCCGATTCGACTTTGCCACATAATCCGGTACCTCATGAAACATCGATAAAAGGAAACCGTGATAAAAGCTCTCCGTGCTGTCAAATGTGCTGATGCTCATCTCCAGAAGACGATTGAGATAATTTTCCATTTCTCCCGCATCGCCATTCAGAATCGCCGCAATAAGCGGACTTTGATCTGTCTTCTTAATCCGAGTTTCAAACCAGGTGCGAATCTGATTCTCATAAATACACAATATTTCTTCATTGGGAATCTTCATTCTAATCAGAATTCTGCGATTTTCTATCCGTTCAGATACCTTTTTCATATATCCGGTCAAATACAGGAAGTTCCATAAATTGTCTTCTGATTCACCAATATCCTCATACGTAATATCTTCATGAACCTGTTTTTCAATCGTTCCCCCGCCTATCAGGAGATTCAGTTCCTCCCTCATATTGTCATCCGCACTGGCGATCATATCACGAATGATCTGATTCGAAGAAGTATTTGACCAATAGGGCTCTGGAAACTTTCTGTTTTCGATGACCACCCCATAAACATACCTGGTAATACTCCAGGGATTATAGATTTCCGTTTCCCCAAACACATATCCGTCATACCATCTTTTAACCTCCGGCGCATTGGCTTCAACACCATAGTCCTTTAGCATTTTCATCGTTTCCGTCGCCGTAAATCCAAAGGCTTCATCAAATCCACCCGCTCTGATTGAATTAATTGTTAAATTATTCATTCCGGTGAAGATGCTCTCCTTGCTGATCCGCAGACAACCAGTGATCACCGCAAACTCCAGCGCATCATTTGTCTTCAGACAGGACTCAAAAAGGGAGCGCATAAAGCCCACCATTTTTCCGTAAAAGCCCTCATAATATGCATTCTCGAGTGGAACATCATACTCGTCGATGAAAATAAGGACATTCTTCCCATGGAAACTTTTCAGTGCCTCGCAGAGCAGTTTGATGGAGGTTGAATACCTTGCAATTTCTGCACGACATCCTTTTTCGTCGTCAAACACACTGTCTTCTCCGACTATGGTGAGCCTCCTGAGATTTTCTCTGTCATTCTCAGGCAGTTTTTCATCCGTCCAGAGATAGGAGTGCCTTTTATATTCGGAAATGATACTCTCCCTCAGCTTCTTAAAAGAAGAAATAAAGTCATCCTGTTTGGCCGACTTCAGCGACAGGTTTATTGCCGGATATTGTCCCATCATGGAAAGAATCTCTTTCGGAGCATTCATAATCTCCTTTCCTTCAAAATACCTGCTTTTATCTGTCACCTTGCCATCGCTGTCAACTTCGAATTCAAAGAACGTCCGAAGCATTGAAAGCGCAAGTGTCTTGCCAAATCTTCTCGGTCTGGTGAATAAAGTCACTTTTCCGCCTTTTTCAACGACATCCCGAATCAACATGGTTTTATCCACGTAATAGAGATTCTTCTCTATAAATTCTCTGTAATTCTCATATCCGATTCCTATCTTCTGCATTTGCTCACCTCCAAACTGTTTATGACATTATTCTATCACAGCATCTGTTTAATGGGAATCCTACGGAACTATCCTGCAAAGATATGCAGGCAATCTGAATGCATAACCTTGGTATCAAATCATTCGCGCCTGTGACGTCGGAGACGGAAGTTCGCACTCCGTTTTTCGCGCCTCACTGTGATCGCAGCCAACCCACAACGATCAGAATGACCGCGCCTCAATTCTCCTGTACCCCTTTTGAGGGGCGCAGTTTTTCAGCCCGAAAACAGAACAAACTACCCTGCTCAGACATGTACACACCTTAATAATTGGAACCTCCGACTCCGCCGAAAGTCAGACACGGTCGGATCATAACGTATGCTGCTGTTCCCCTTTCACATCAGATGCCCTGCTCAACGGAATCATCCTCCGGAATGCCGCGTTCTTCCTCTATATGTTCAAAGAAATCGTTCTTTTCCTCGTCCGGGCCGACGGATGAATAGTACAGGCCGAAGAGGCGGTTATCGTGCTTTCCGTAATCCCTGACCTCATACTTCCCGGAGTCCTGTGTCCGATGCTTCTTAAACGCCTCGCAGGCCACCTCATGTCCGGTTTTCCCGTCAAAGGCGTTCAGGGGTACGCGCCAGTCCATCTCTACAGAATTCTCCTCGTACAGATGGATATACACTTTCTGTATCTGCCACGGCTTGAGGCCCGCATTTTTTCCCGCCAGTGTATATTCCGGATCCGCAGCCAGTTCCAGTGCATGGGTCAGCCCCCAGGCGCAGGCCTTATGCGCACCGTGTCCGTATTCTCCGTCAAAATCGTGCGTAATTGCCACAAGTGGACGATAGCGTCGGATTACCCCGGTAATGAACTGCAGCAGGTTCTCCCTCCCCCACCAGTTCAGGACCATATTGGTCTGGGAGGCGTACCCGTCAACAAATACATCACCGCCGGTCACAATCGGGTATTCCCGAACACCGCAGGTCCAGAGGCAGTCAAGAAGCTCGCATTTTCTGCTGGCCGGCTGCTTTGACACATTGACCACCAGGACTTTCTTTTGTCGCTCGCCTCTGTAATACGGGATCGCCCCGCCAAACCAGAGCACCTCATCATCCGGATGGGCTGAGAGCACCAGGAGATCCGCCTCCCCCTTAAACGGCTGCCAGATCTGCACCCAGTCGGGAACGCTCCCCTCACTCAGAAACTGCACCTCCGTGACACAGAAATCACGCTCCCCCATATTGCGAATCCGGAAATGATGAAGCCCATCTACCGGAATGTAATCATTGTAATACCGTACCGGATGGACATTTCCCACAGGCTGCCAGACACCGTCTGCATCCTGTACTTCCGTCTGGAAAGCAGACAGGTCACCACCCCACCGGATGTACAGTCCGAAGCAGTCCTGTCCCTCCGGCAGTTCAAATTCCAGCCACCCGTCCGGGCCTCCGTTCCAGGCGGTTTTGTATCGGTCATCCGTCAGCCAGTCCCGGTCATTCCCGTTTCTGTTCATGCGAATACGGGCCAGACCAGTTATATCCACTGCCGGTGTGTCACTCTGCTCCACCGCTTCGTGCCAGCGCTCTGAGAGCACGTCTGTACTCTCCAGTTCCGCCAGGTCAAAGCCACCGCCCGTCACGAAGGAAAAGTCCGTCCTCGTTCCGCTTCCGCCCTTTTCCGCTGCCGCTATCCATGGAACCATCAAAAGACATATACAGGCAATCCATTTATTCATCATCACGAACATGAAAACCCGTTTCCTCCTCACAAAGCGGCAACTCCCATTCCTGCCGGTCCGTGATCTGCACATACGTTCCGGCAGCAATCCGCTGTATCATTCGTTCAATTTCATCTGCCGGGCCCTGTGCTTCCATTTCCACCGCGCCATCCCAGCGGTTCATCACCCAGCCGGTCACATTTCCAAGACTGGCCGCATGAACGGCCCGGTAGCGAAACCCGACACCCTGTACATCGCCTGAAAACACCAGGTGTCTGCGTACTTTATCCATCGTCCCATCCCCCGCGACATGTCCCGGTATCCGGTACATTTATCCAATGCGTCGTCAGCTCGCAGACCAGTTCCTCCACGTTTTTCCCTTTCTCCTCGACTTTCAGGTCCGCATACCGCTCATACAGCGGAACACGTTCCTCGTACAGCATTCGGAGTGTCTGCCCTTCCGAAAGCACCACTCCTCTTTGCCGGATATTTCTGAGACGTCCGGCAATCGTATCGTAATCGACAGACAGATACACAACCGTTCCCGCCCTTTTAAGACGGGTCATTGCCCGTTCCCCGTAGATCACGCTCCCGCCGGTGGCAATGACGGCAGGCATGTCCGGCAGTTCCATCTCCGTGATGATCCGCTCCTCAAGCTGTTTAAAGCCCTCTACCCCATACCGGGCAATCAGGTCAGGAAGGCGCTCGCCGGTACGGGTCTGAATCACCAGATCCGTATCCAGAAAGGCAAAGCCCAGGACCTTTGCCAGGATAACGCCAACCGTGCTTTTCCCGGAGGCGGGCATTCCAATCAATACAATATCGTGTCTTTCCATGCGCATCTTTCCTCCGGATACGGTCAGCTCTGGGCATGCATCTGTCCGGGAACAGGAAAAACTCCCTGCATCCAGGCAGGGAATTCTACTCCTTCGTTACAGCGTCTCTTTGCCGGCTTTTTCCTCACGAATCTTTGCAAGCAGCCATTCCTTTTTCCTCTGCGGTTCATCCGCAGGCATCTCCCCCTGAAGGAACGGAAGATCCGACCGCAGGCGCTTTACCATCCTTGTAATCAGCTGTCGGACCTGATCCTCCGAAAGGTTCATTTCCTCAGCCACGGTGGGCAGCGCCTTCCCTTCCATGAACCGTTTCTCCATCACGACCATATCATTCAGATTTCGCGTCGAAGACAGTTCGATGGCAATCCGCAGCCGGACATCCTCCGGCCACTGCTGTTCTTCTTTTACCCGGTTCAGGAGGCTGTCCGGATACGGTTCCGTGATCTCATTCTTTCCATCCAGAAAGACAACTGTACGGACTTCCTTTTCCCCGGCATAATCCAGCATTCTCTGCGTGCTCCCCGCCTCACCGTTATAAAAGGCGATGACCAGACAGGCGTGATCCACCAGCCATACATTCCGTTTGTCCACCGCTCCATCGTCGTACCGGTCCGACATCGTAACCCGGTAATCTGCCGCCTTCCAGACCCGGTTATACCGGTCTTTCCATTCATCTTTCCATTGTGCGGCAAAGGAGGGATAGGGCGTAACGGCAATAAGCCGGATTGCCTCATTACCTGCCTTTTTCGTGAGCACCGTTTCCGCTGCCCAGAGATCCACACCCATTCCCATGCCGGTCATGAACGTCGTCATGCCCCCGGCAATGGCATCGTCGATCTGCTCCTCCAGCCATTTCCGTGCCTGCGTTTCGCTCAGGCTGAGCTTCAGCGGCCGATGGCCCGTAAAGCAGCATCTGTGCAGACGTTTCTCTTCTTCCGTCACTGCTGCATCCCTCCCTCCTTTTTTGCTGGCAACGCATGATCGACAGGGAACACGATTGGGCAAACCAGGACAGGCATGCCCAATCCCCGCAGATGCCCGGAGAGGCTTACTTCGCCCAGGTCCCGTTCCGGAAAACGGGAACCGTTTCCCCGTCCGGACGCACACCGTCGATCGCCAGGTCATCCGCGCCAATCATAAAGTCCACGTGGATGATGGAGTCATTAATGCCCCGTTCCTGTGCCTGCTCCATGGTCAGATCGTCCCCTCCGGGCAGCACTTCCTTAACGCCCATTCCCAGAGCACAGTGACAGCAGGCATTTTCATCAAACAGGGTTTCATAAAACAGGCCGAACGCATTGACCGGGCTCTCCTTCGGCACAAGGGCCACCTCGCCCAGCATCGCAGCCCCCTCATCCATATGAATCATCTGTTCCAG
>JAFUBF010000199.1 GCA_017460325.1 Clostridia bacterium
CACGGCGGACTCTCCGTCTTCACAGGCGTTGGCGAGAGAACCCGTGAGGGAAACGATCTCTACTATGAGATGAAGGAGAGCGGTGTTCTCGGCAAAACCGCACTCGTTTATGGCCAGATGAATGAGCCCCCGGGGGCCCGTATGCGGGTGGGTCTGTCCGGACTGACCATGGCGGAATATTTCCGCGATCGTGAGGGGCAGGATGTTCTACTGTTTATCGATAACATCTTCCGTTTCACGCAGGCCGGTTCAGAGGTGTCCGCCCTCCTGGGACGTATGCCCAGTGCAGTTGGCTATCAGCCCACGCTGGCAACGGAGATGGGCGCTCTTCAGGAGCGCATTACCTCAACGAAACATGGGTCCATCACCTCTGTTCAGGCGGTCTATGTCCCTGCAGATGACCTGACTGACCCGGCACCTGCAACCACGTTTGCTCATCTGGATGCAACGACGGTTCTTTCAAGAGCCATTTCCTCGCTGGGAATCTATCCTGCTGTGGATCCGCTTGAGAGCACCAGCCGTATTCTGACGCCGGATGTCGTGGGTGAGGAGCACTATAAGGTTGCCCGTGAGGTTCAGCGGATTCTGCAGCGTTATCGTGAGCTGCAGGACATCATTGCTATCATGGGTATGGATGAGCTTTCCGAAGAGGATAAGCTGACCGTGTCCAGAGCGCGTAAGATTCAGCGCTTCCTGTCACAGCCGTTCAGTGTTGCGGAGCAGTTTACCGGATATGAAGGAAAATATGTTCCGGTTAAGGAAACCGTTCGGGGATTCAGGGAGATCATTGAAGGCAAGCATGATGATTTGCCGGAGAGTGCGTTCCTGTTTGTCGGGACGATCGATGAGGCGGTTGAAAAGGCAAAAAAGGGTGATCGTTCATGAGTACATTTCACCTGACGGTCAGTACACCGGATGGACAACTGTTCGACGGCGAGGTCCAGTCTCTTCGTCTGAGGATGCTTGATGGTGATCTCGGACTGCTGCCGCATCATGAGAACTATGTGGCCGGTGTGGGGGCGGGAGAGGCGCTCATTGTTACAGAAGACGGAGAAAAACAGCGGGCTGCATGTATAGGCGGTCTACTTTCCATGCTGGACAATCGTGCCAATCTTCTGGCCACCACATTTGAATGGGCGGATAAAATCGATGTTGAACGTGCCAGACGGGCAAAAGAAAAGGCGGAGCAGCGTATTGCCGAAGCCAAAGGCGATAAGGAACTGATACTGGCCAGGGCCAGGCTTGAACGTGCACTTGTACGTTTGAAGGTCAGAGGCTGAGGACGATTCAGGACGGATATGACAAAAGCTGTGGGAATCCGGATAAACATCCGGTTTCCACAGCTTTTTACTGTTCAGGATTTTCGGGAACGGTTGCCCCCATACAGATGCAGGTCATTATTGATGTAACCTGCGAGAATTTCGGTAATCTTGGCGTTCTTCCCACCGCCGGCGACGATGACATCGGCATATTGTTCATAGTTGCGGATGTACTGGTCAAACATCGGTTTCACAGTGGTCATATACTGATTGGAAATGTTGTCAATATCTCTGCCCCGTTCAAGAATGTCGCGCTGGATTCGCCGCAGCAGGCAGATATCGGACTCCACATGCATGTACAGCCTGAGGTCCATCTGGTTACGCAAACGCTCGTCGTAAAATGCATGGATGCCTTCCAGAATGATGACGTCATGAGGTTCCAGATATTCATCGGACCTGTCCGCCCGGCAATGCCTGGAATAGTCATACTGCTTTCTGGGAACTTTCTGGCCATCAAGGAGGGTGGTTACATCCCGGAGAAGGAGATCGTGATCAAATATGCCGGGCTCGTCGTAATTGAGATGGCAGCGTTCCTCAAAGGTCATATCGGGATGGTCGAAATAATAGGCGTCCTGATTGATGATGAGAATACTTTTATTGACCATGGTCGCCAGTTCCTGGGCAAGCGTGGACTTACCGCTTCCGCTTGCACCGCAGATTCC
>JAFUBF010000200.1 GCA_017460325.1 Clostridia bacterium
CGGCCACACCCTCTTCGGCCAGCACCCGGGCGAGATGTTTCGGAGAATAGCCGTCGAGGTCATCTCGGAAGATTCTCTGCACGATCTCCGCCTCTTCCGGCCCGCTCGCAAGTGAACCGTCCGGTGTCCGGTTGTAGCCAAGGAGCCTGTGAACTCCGGAGCACACCTTGCCTTCCTGATAGTGGTAACGCACACCGATCTGCACGTTCTGACTGATGGAGGCTGATTCCTGCTGCGCGATGGATGCGAGGATCGTGACCAGAACCTCCCCGCCCGCGTCCATCGTGTTAATGTTTTCCTTGGTGAAAAAGATCGGGATCTCCATTGCTTTCAGCTTCCGGATGTATTTCAGGGAATCCAGCGTGTTTCTGGCCCACCGGCTGATACTTTTGGAAAGCACCATGTCGAGCTTGCCTGCCTCACAGTCGCCGATCATCCTCATGAAGTTTTCGCGCTTCTGCGCCCGGGTGCCGGATTCCTCATCGGCGTAGATACCGACCAGCTCCCAGTTTGGATTCCCACTGATCAGGTTGGAAAAGTGTGTCTGCTGTGCTTCAAAGGAAGTCTCCTGATCCTCATGATCGGTGGACACGCGGCAGTAAGCCGCCACCCTGATCCGGCTTCGTTTCTCTTCCGGCGCAGGTGTATGCATCCGCTGCACCGGCGCTCGTTCTCCCCGCAGGACTCTGACCTTCGGGGCATTCACTGTTCTTGTGGTCATGCTGTTACCTCCCATCGTAGTAAACCTCAAGGCCGCAGAGGAACCGGACGGTAAAGACCCTGCGGTCATGGATCGTCACAGTCTCTGTGATCTTCTGAAATGTATTGTCAAAATCAAAAGAACTGCCAGCGCTGTGAATCAGCGAGAGCAGTTCCTCTGTCATTTCTATTCTGTTGTCTTTCATCATATCCAGATCGGACTGAAGCGTATCCCTTTCTGCTGCCAGTTCATTCTGCCTTATCTGGAAATCTGCCGAGCGTACCCGGCTGCGGATGTTATTTCGGCTATCCATCTCCCGGTCAATCTCTGCAATCCGGTCTTCGATCCTGCTGACCTTCGGATGAGCTCTGAAGCCTTCTGCCAGTGAGTCCCGGTACTCCCGTACCAGAGAATCATCGGTCTTCAGATCTCCCATCAGTCTCTTGAAATCTTCAATGAAATCATCTTCCCGGATACTCGGCAGGCTGCAGGAAGAGGCTTTTTTCCTATGCCTGCTGCAGATCCAAAACACATTCCCGACCCGGTTTTTGCTTTTCGTAAGATTCGCCCCGCAGCATCCGCAGGTGAGCATCCCGGAAAGTGCCGTATACTTTTTCTCAGCCTGTTGCGATTTTGGTCTGTTGCCATCCATCATTTCCCGGGCTCTCGCGAAGGTTTCTCTGTCGATGATCGCCGGATGGTGATTCTCCAGATAATACTGTGGAAACTGACCGTCATTCCTACGCATCCGAAAATCCCGATCGGTATAACACTTCTGCAGGATCTGATCACCGGTGTAAGAAACGTTCTTGAGAATCATGCTGATGCTGTAGCCTGTCCACTCGGGATGAACAATTCTTCCTTTCCATATCTGTCCATCCCGCTTTGTAGGAATCCTGCGCTTATTCAGGTCGGCTGCGATCTGCCTTAAAACCTCCCCGTCAAGAGCCCGGGTGAAGATTTCCTTCACGATCTCCGCTTCCGTTTCATTTACAGCGTAGTTCCCATCAACAAGATCATATCCGTATGGTGCGGAGGCTGCCCGGTAGGTTCCGTTTTCAAAACGCTTCTGCAGACCCCAGCGGCAATTTGCCGAGATACTGTGGCTCTCATCTTCGGCCAGCGAGGCGAGGATCGTCAGCAGGAATTCTGAATCCATCGTGCGCGTATCAATGTTCTCACGTTCAAAGGAAATGTCTGTTCCCTTTGCGGTCAGACTCCGTACCATCTCCAGCAGGTCAGTCGTGTTCCTTGCAAACCGGGAGACCGATTTTGTCAGCACCAGGTTGACCCGGCCAGCGGCACAGTCGGCAAGGAGCTTCTGCAGCTGTGGCCTCTTTTCCTTCTTTGTGCCGGAAACGATGTCGGCATAGATCCCGACGAACAGCCAGTCATCATGCTGGGCCGCGACTGAGGAGAAGTGCTCCTTCTGAATCTGGATGGACGACTTCTGATCTTCCTTATCCGTCGACACACGGCAATAGGCCGCCACCTTCAGTCGTTTGGCGGGAACCGCTGCCCGGATCACGTTCATCTCGCGGGTGGTTTGTTTCTGTCCACTGGGTGACGGTGGGTTAAAAGCAGATGATTTCAGCTCGTCAAAAGACGGCAGGCTGAACTGTAAATCTGTTTTTCTCATAGTGCTCTCCCCCCCTCTCTTCTTTGGGTAGTAGCATATTCGCTCTAAACGCCCGGAATAGCAAGTTATTATAATAGGTAGAAGGCCGGATTTTCCGCGATAAATCGGAGAATTTCCGGCCTCCTGTTTCCCTGTCATTTGTCGATTACCGACAAGACTGTTCGTCAGATTTTCTGGCAGTAATCAAGGCTGCACCAACCCGCGCCGGACTTCAGCCTGCCCCACCCGGTGCTGCTGCCCTGCCCGTCAGCAACTTCAACAATGGTAAATACACCGATGCCAGTGTAC
>JAFUBF010000201.1 GCA_017460325.1 Clostridia bacterium
CATTGACCTCAAGCATCAGGTCACCGTCCGTAATGGTATAGAAGCTTTTGATATGCGCATCCATTCCGCCCCAGTCGGTCTGACCGACATAACTGATGACAAATGTGTCTCTGGGATCGCTCCGGAAAGTACTGTCCTGGCTCGCACACTTCTTTTTGGCTTTCAGATCCGGCTGTGCGTCAATCTCCTTATGGACTTTGTCGAGCTTTTTGAAACGCTCATAGTCCTTGGGCTAAGTGGTGGGTAATTGACCAACCTCTTTCATCAAATGTGTTCCTTTGCCCGCAGGCACTGCGTGTCCTTTTCAGTCACAGCGGCCGCACGGTTCACGGGCGCATTGAAGGCTCCCGTTATCGCCCGTTAAATTTCCACCTTCTGATTTCCCTCCCGGTACGGGTGCCGGGTAGACAGGATGATGGGGCTGCCCTCTACGTTCAGCGTTCCCCCGCTGACGCGGACCGGCCGGCCATCAAAGGCGTTTTCATAGAGGCCGTCCGGGAAATACACCCCGGTGGTCCCGGTCCCGGAGGTCAGTGCAAATACGCCCAGCTTGATGCCGCCTGTCGAGGTGCGCCGGATCTTGGCAAAGCACCGGGCGTTGTCCCAGTCGCTGAGGCAGCGGTCCTCCGGGCTCAGCCATTCCTTCTTGATCCGCCCCAGATGCGCGTAAATCCGGCTGTAATCCGGGCCCGTCCGGTCAATCGTGTCCCGGTCAAACAGGCTCGTCCGATGGCTCATGCCAAATTCCTGCCCGGCATAGAGCATGGTCGTCCCCTTGAGGAAATAGCACATGGCCATGTGATTGATCAGGTCGCCCCTGGAGGAAACCAGTTCGGCAATCCGTCTCGAGTCGTGATTTTCCAGATACCGGACCTTGTTGTAGTTTTCCGGATAGATGTATTCCTGCATATTAGCCATGGAAAGATAATGCCCGATGGTCGTTTCCCCGCGCAGATATTCCCTGTACGCATCACGGATGTCGTACTCGTATTCCATGTCAAACGCCTCGTAGAGTTCGGCGTCCCTGACCGACTGAACGCCGGCCGGTTCACAGGCAAAGGCAAAAGAGGGTGCCACACTTTCCGCGAACCAGATGCAGCCCGGCCGGACCTTTTCCACCTCTGCCCTTGCACGCAGCCAGAACTCAAGAGGCACAAAGGAGGCCACGTCGCAGCGGAATCCGTCCACGAACTGCGCCCAGTAGGTCAGCGCATCGCACTGCGCATCCCAGAGTCCGGGATCGCTGTAATCAAGGTCGATGATATCGCTCCAGTCCCCCACCCGGTTGCCAAAGGAGCCATCCGCTTTCCGGTAATAAAACTCCGGATGGGTCCGGGTGTAGACGGCATCCGGGCTGGTGTGGTTGAACACCACATCAATGATCACTTTCATGCCCAGTGCGTGAATGGCCGCCACCAGTTTCTGAAAATCCTCCAGGGTGCCCAGTTCCGGGTTGATCGCCCTGTAATCCCGGATGGCGTACGGGCTGCCCAGACTTCCTTTCCGTTTTTCCCGGCCGATGGGATGGATGGGCATCAGCCAGATGATGTCCGTGCCGAGAGCCCGGATTCTCTCAAGGTCCGGAATGAGGGCAAGAAACGTTCCCTCCTCCGTGTGGTTCCGCACGAAGACGGAATAGATCACCTGCGAGCGAAGCGCGATGTCGGAATGTTTTGCCATGTGCCTATTTTCCTTTCGCCTGACAAGATTACCCCCATTCTATTCCCCCGGCCAAAATAACGCAAGACCTGCCGGAAAATTTTGCTTTCCCTGCCTCAGTTGACGGAAACCGGATTGCGTTGTAAACTATCCATGTCCGGGAAAGGCATCCCCTGGGTCTGCCTTTCCTGCAGGATCTGCCTCTGACATCCTTTTTACGGGAGGATTTTGATATGCTGACCAGAACTTTTTTCAACCGGAATCCGCTGACCGGCAATCAGCTGGCCATGCTGCCGGCCGGTGCCATACGGGCGGAGGGAAAACTGCGGGAGCAGCTGATTACCCTGCGGGCCAATTTCCTGTCCAGTATTGCCTCGATTGTCCCCGCGGCCGGTCCCGGGAGCAGTTTTTACGGCGGCACTTTGCCGGCCGAGCCCGGCGCCGCCCGGGTGCTTGAGGCCATGCTCTGGACCTCCGCCCTCCTGGCGGACCGGGAACTGGAGCGGTCTGCCCTTACCATGGCCCGCCGGGTCATGGAGCAGCAGCGGGAGGATGGATCTTTTGGAAACGGCGCTTCCTTTGCCGCCTGTTCCGCCATGCTCCGGGCCATGACCGTCGCCTATTCCGTGACCGGTGAAAAGGCCTTCCTGTCCTTTATCATCCGCTATTTCAAGTACCTCCATACCACCCTCAGGGAAAATCCCCTCAGCGAGACGGATGCGCTGCACACAGCAGACACGCTCCTCAGTGGCATCCTGGTCTACAACATCACGGGCCAGAAGGCGATTCTCTCCGTGCTGGATCTGCTCCTTGCGGAGGGGGCCGGCTATACCTCGCTGTTCCATACCTTCCCCTACCGGAAGCCCGTTTCCGAGCAGATCACGAAGGATCATAAGGGCAACCGCGATGACCGGGAGGATTACATTACCCGGCTGATGCAGATGGGCAACGGGGCTAACCTGGCCGAAGGCCTCCGTGCCTCCGCTCTTGCCGGCGTCATCACCGGCAGCGGCAAGCATACCGGTGCCCCCGAGCGCGGTCTGGCTCAGATGAATCGCGCCCATCGGGCGGTATCCGGCGGCATCACGGCAGATCCCCTGCTGGGCGGCACCAGCCCCACCCGGGGCGTCAGTACCGTCGCCGCCGCGGAGCTGGAG
>JAFUBF010000202.1 GCA_017460325.1 Clostridia bacterium
AGGTAACCTTTCTGGATGCACAGGTCAATTGTTACAGTCACAGCCTGCTGCCTTTCCTCCGGCGTGTTTGCCTTGAGTACGTTTTCGTCCCAGATTCTGCAGAAGCCCATATACTCTTCAATGATACCGCCCTTGTATTCTCCGTGGATAATCCTGGCCTTGAACTCCGGCTTGTTTGGATCACCGCCGAAGAATTCCTGATTCAGGGAAAGAACATCCTTTTCAATTGTCTTCTTTCCTGTGTAAATCACAAAGGCTTCCACGTCCGGCACATCCACCTTGACGGAACTGTGCAGATCGGCTTTCCTGATCTTCAGATAGCTCATAGCGGAATCAAAGTAGTAATCCGCGAGACGGAAAATGATATTCACGCTCCACGTGGACTGCGCCTCGGCCAGCACAATGAGTTTTCCTCTGGCCAGCAACCCCAGGTCGTTGTACGGATGGATCGTCAGCACATTATCCAGCGTGACTAATTCCAAATCATCCTCCGTAATTGTTGTGTCAGCAGGGAACAGTTCTCTGTAAAGCTGGAGCTGATACTCCTTGCGCAAGAACAGATTGAGGAACACAGAATTCTTTGCCTGACGGTTCACGCGATCCTGCTTTATGAGATCCAGCTCATGCTTATAGGCATCCCGTTCCTGCACGATCTCTTTATAAGGTTGTTTTTTCCCGGTCACCGTGTCAACCTCCTGGCCCTCGTTTTTTTATCATCCTGTCATCCCAGATTCTTACCCCTCCGAAACGGTACAATAACACGAATAAATTGTAGCAAAAGTCCAGCTTGAACGCAATGAATTTTTCAGAAAAATTCTTACAAATTGCAGGAAGTCAGATGAAACTGTTTTTCTTGACATTTTTATGAGAGGGATTATAATTACGCCTTGATAATAACGATCAATGTTGAGCCGGGAGAAGAGGAGCCGGTAGACCGAGGAGCGCCAGTGAAAGGAGAAACGCGTGAAAATCACAGGATTCAGACCACTTATCATTACGAAAGACCCAGAGTCAGTCATCAAAACCTTCGAGGACCTTGGCTTTGAGAGACGACATACAAAAAAAGATATTGAAGGCGGCGCAAACGTAGGTTTTGTCATGAAGGATGCAAACGACAATCGCGTTGTTGTTGCAAGTGCAGATAATATGCCTCAGGATCTTACAGGCATTTCGATGAATGTGGACAACTTCCAGGAAGCCTATGACTTCTTTATCGGAAAAGGTTTCATCAATCCCCGCGGAGAAGGAAGAGTGACAGACACAAGTTCTTCCAGAGCCACCATGTTGGTTGCTCCGTCCGGATTCGCAGTCACCATAGCTGAGCATTTGAAGAATCGAGAGTGAGAACATTGCCTGCAACGCTTATCAAGTAAACTGGAAAAGGGGGAAATGTTATTGCTCCCTGTATAAGGGCTTGGTAAGCACATTGTAGATGATAGTTGATCAGGAGATCAGGCCGCGAGATCAGAACAGCGGTTGGCGAAAATCTAAGCATACGGCTGGTGGCGGCTGTTTGTCTCTCGTGCATTAGAATTCTCCTCGTATGATGTTCTTATCACAGGGGAGACACGTGTTAATCTTTCCGTAGCGGGGTGTAATCCCGAACTTTATTTGAGCCAATATGGCGTTTTTCACGCAGATTATTTGAACCAACACATCAGGGAGAACTGGCTCACGTACCTGCTTTAAGGTTCTCCTCGTCCGTCGCCGTAATGCATTATTGAGCACGCATCTGAAGCTTGAACGGACACAAGAATGGCATGGTTGTTGCTCCAGATGCTGGCTCAAATAAACTGCGGCTTTTGGTTCAAATATAGTGCAGGATGACATAGCGGGGCATATGCTCCGCTTTTTATGTTCCTTTTTGAACTATTGCTGACATTGACTAAAACTCCAAAATCGCTGATAACCTTGTCCAAGGGACGTTCATGTATGGAGGACCTGACACTTTATTGTTCTGCCTTGACGTTCTGTACCTGGCAGAAATGCAAAATGCTCTTGCCTGTCTGCAGCCTGCACGTGTCTCTTATTCCTGAATGACACAACCGGTTTGGAACGCTGGGGAGTCGGACGTCTCCTTGCCGGGAAACCGACAAGCATAGCAATTATAGAGTGTGCCGTCAGGCATACGAAGCGCCACCTTGTGTGAGCAGGTGGCGGGAAGTTCACAGTCTCATTGCCAGAATTTAAAGTCTCATGACCCAAGTTTAAAGTCTCATCGCTCGAATTTAAAGTATCATGATCCAAGTTTAAAGTCTCATCGCTCGAATTTAAAGTATCATCGCCCAAGTTTAAAGTCTCATCGCTCGAATTTAAAGTATCATGACCCAAGTTTAAAGTATCATCGAGCGAGTTTAAAGTCTCATCGCTCGAATTTAAAGTATCATTGCACAAGTTTAAAGTCTCATCGCCCGAATTTAAAGTATCATGACCCAAGTTTAAGTATCATTTCCTTGTTTTTTCTGCTTCTGCTTCAAATCCCTTTATTGGAACGGATGATTGGATCTTTTCCGGAATAGAGCTTGCGGTAGTTGAACAGATTTCGCACACCTGATCCAAGACGGTCATCAAGTCCAATATTCCTGAAGAGCGATGCTATAATTGGATTATTCGGAGTTGGTTGCAAATTATCCGGAGTAATCAACCCTTCCCAGGATGCCCGATTCGCATTTTGAGTATACATGCGTTTTTTCTCAGTTCCGAATTTTGCCCGACAGGTACTCGTGAATTCTCTGTGGGTCATCAAATTGAAATCATTTTCCGCAATAGGGATTCCCCAAAGGCTTTTCCTCTGTCCACCCTCAAAAAAGGGGTGCGTCCCGGATCGTCCGATTCTGTATCATGCGGTGTCGATGGTGAAATCTGTTTGACTTTATCGTTCCTTCCTGATCTGTTTCGGCCTTATCTCTTTTTCCGCTGGCTGGGACATTCCCTGCCACCCGGCTGTTGAGAAATGGCTGATTTCGCCGGTCACAATGCCCAAGGTCTTGAATCTTCCGGGGCAGAATCATCATCCAGGAAATTCTGGGCGCAGGTCGGCGTGAGATCATAACGCTTTATTATCGCACTCATAATCTGATCTCCTGTCATTCCCGCATCTCGCCGGAGTTTCGTTACTTTTTGGGGCGTGAAAACGTTGACTGAGCCCAGCTGTATTGCTGCATATACGTTCCTTTGTACAGATTCTGCGATCCGGGTTTTCTGTTCAGATAGTCAAAATAATCGCATCGGATTTTTTCCCGGTTGATTCCCAGCTTTCCCCAGAGCTTAATCAGAAGATCTTCCTGCCCGATTTCAGTCAGGGCCCGCAGGAGGTCTTTTTTTACCACACGGAAATAGGAATCCGAACTGTCATGAAAAAGGGTATTACAAATATCAGAGGAAGCACAGACGGCACCTGCTTTATCGATCAGGTAAGCCAGAAGTTCCTTGGACCGTTTTGTCAGCGAGGTGAGTGGCTTTCCGTTATAGAACACTTCGAATTCGCCGAAACACCGGACGTACAGACCTTTTCCGGTATCCCTGTGCACGATGGTATGACGGAGCAGGGAGAGGGCGTGTTCGATCTTTTCCTCCGTGATCGGTTTCAGCAGATAATCACTGGCGCCCAGCTCAAAGGCCTCCCGTGCGTAATCGCGGTGTTCTGTGCAGAAAACGATGTCGCAGAAGGGATATACGGCGGTGATCTGCCGCGCCAGATCGATGCCACTGGCCGGACCGATTTCAACCTCCATGAACGCGATGTTGATTTCCGCTTCAGGCAGGATGGCCAGTGCCGGATCACAATTGTCAAAAGCCAGGATTTCCGCCTCGGGGAAGGCCGCCCGGATCAGATCGGTTAACTGATTTAACAGGATGGCATCGGTTTCGACAGCCAGGATTCTCATGGTGCTCCTTTCCGGACGCCACGGGTTGTCTTTGGCGTCACGACTCTGCAGAGTTTACCTGCGGCATACCGGGTTTTCCTGAACCGCTGCATCAGTCCTGTACGGCAACGGATGTGGACCCATTCCCATTTTAACAGATTTGCAGTCTGGAAAATATGAAAAATCCGTAAACAGCTTTGACAATTCAGCACATGTCCTTTTCGCAGGAAACAGGATGGAAATGGAGGGCATTGTCCGTGCCCGGACCCTTGCCTTTCGAATCCAGAAAAAGCCTTCGAAGGCGTTCCTGCTGCGAACCGATTCTCATCCACTGCGTCGCCGTGTACCTTCGTACCTGTCATCATGAACGGCTTTTTTGAAACGCCTGTTGCATCTTCCTGCCTGGAATCCTGGTTGTCTTCCGGTCAGCAGGTCATGCCGGAGAACCCGGGTGAATCAGCGGAGTCAGAACGTCATCTAGGGGATAGGGTCATTGGCAAACCCGGTTGTATTGAACGCTGCCAACAGCGTCTTCTCCATCTGCATTTTGGTGAACTGGTGGCATCCGCCCTTCTGATTCTGCTCTGTGTTGCACTTCCGGATCCGCTGCTGGCTTTCTGCGGGGTGACCAGGGGCGGGAATCCCGTTCTGTACGAAAACAGGTTTTTCCTATCTGCGGGGCTGTCTGTCTGGCATTCCGGCGCTGATCGCTGTGCAGATCATCGGGCTCATCGTCGTCCTCGACAACGGCAAAATGATTTTCAGCCTGGCGGCCGTTGTTCTGTGTGTCACAGACATCGCACTGGATCTGGTCAATGCGCTGATTCTGCATGGCGGAACACTCGGAATGGGATTCGTCTCATCCCTGTCCGTGATGGTGCAGCTCCTGATGCTCGTTGCTTTTTTTGCTGAACAAAGGCGGCGTTTCACGTTTTTCGCTGAAAGCCTTTCATCCCAAAGAGATCGCCAGGATTGTCAAAGGCGGTTTTCCGACGCTGGTACAGAGTCTGGCGGTCAGCCTGCGGGATGTCACCCTTAACCGTCACAACCTGTTCTTTGCGGTCACCACGGCATCCATCGTCGTCGAGGCATCCAGTATAATTTCAAGACGGTTCTCTTCCGCATCTCAGACGGGATTGCGAGTAAGATGGCCGCCATGGCAGGCATCTATTATAGCGTCAGCGACAGGGTTGCCCTGGATCGTACGTTCAGATATGGCATAGGCCTGTCGACGCGTTTTGCCGTCGTCACGTGTGTGGTTGTTTTCCTCCCTGCTCCGCAGATCGCCGGTTTTATACGGCAGATGCGGAGACGGTTTCGCTCAGTATGTTTGCGATCCGGTGCATGGCCATTTCTCAGTTTGTGGATCTTCCGCTCTGCATCTGTATCAGCTATCTGAAGGGCATCCGTGAGAAGTGCACGGTTCTTGTCCTGAACCTCATGGACCGCTTTGTTCTCCCTGCGGCCTCCGCGCTTTTGCCGGTCTCCCGGCTCGGCTCGAAAGGGGTGCTTGCCCGCATTCTGCCGGGGAAAATCCTGCTGGCAGTTATTCTTCTGACGCTCTGCCTGAAAAACGAATGCTTTCCCCGAAGTGCAGCGCATTTTATGCTCCTTCCCGAAGCCTTCGGCGGCAAAAGCAGCGATAACCTCTATGGGAAGGTCGCCTCTATCGAGGACGTGGTGCGCGAAAGTGATCGGGTGGAGGCATTCTGCCTCAAACAGGGAACAAATGCGAACAGTACCACGGACATGGCGCTGTTCATAGAGGAGATGGCAGGGAATGCATTTCGCACGGCCATTCCGGCAGCCGGAAAGCAGCCGGTGTGGAATACCGCCTGTTTGTCAGCGGGAATAAGATCTGCCTGACGCTGCGCGATTATAATGGGGCATTCGATCCAACCGAATGGAATCAGGCCGATGCGGACCATAAAGACGGCGAGGTGTCGGGAATCTGTGTGGTCATGGCGGTTGCGGAGGATATCCACTATTTCAACGCCTTCAACAAATACCTGATCTTCTGGCTGGATGCCGAAAGGGAATCACGTGCCCATTCGAAAACCTGCGTATTTCCCCGAGGGTGACCGCCATCTTTTTGTCTGCCCCTCCGGGGCTGCGGTTCGGCTGGTGAGGACTGAGCTCCCTGCTGACGGCTGAGGACGGGGGTTCTCTCCGCCGCCTCTGTCGGCGAGGCCGCGGAAAATGGAAAGCCGGGGAAACAGGGGAGCCGGCGCACCTGGAAGCGGACCCATGCGGGGACTGCGGGAACCTGACCGGTTTCCGGGGGAAAACGAATGCAAATCATGGCCGGATTTGGGCCATCTGGCTCAGCATCGCAACGCCGCATCTTCGCTCCCGATTTCGCCCTGGGATAAACACGGCACATGCACAGATGGTACAGATTATTCGCAGTCATCCCGGAAACTGCCGTGATTTTATGCGGCCCATTTCCATCGTGTCACTTTACATTTCCCGTCAAACGGGTTAAACTGTTCCGGCAATAAAACGTATCCTTCGATACAGGTGGACCGGTCTGATAAAACCCCTGTATGAGCAACCGGGAATAGTTACCGGATCTTTTCGGATCCCCATACCCGGCCATGGACGCAGACAGCCAATCACATGCTGAGTTTCGGATCTTCCTGAGGGAACTTCCCGTTTCAGGTGGGTCCGGAGGGATAATTGACGAGGAGGAAGAATGAAAAAATTACTGGTATTTGATGACTTTATGGTAGCCATAGTTGCGGCACTGGGTTACGGCTTTGGCTATGCCTATTCCATGTTTCTGGGCTGGCCGATGCTGGTATGTATGCTCATCTGTATGGCAAGCGGCATCATCCTTGAGGGGATCATCAGCAAGATTATTTTCAGCAGAGAAGTTCAGAGTAACAGGAAGCTGCGGATAGGGATCTATATGCTGATTGTTCTCATCTTTATGGTGGTCCATTATATTTCCCTCACCGTGATGGGCGTGTCCATGATCAGTGGTCTGCTGGAGCAGTACGTCTATGTGATCGGGATGCCCATTCTCGGCTTTTTCGTCAATCTCCTTATCCGAACCTGGCGCATTTCCCGGATTCGCAAGCGGTATGCGGACGGGAGCGGGGGATATGTATTCGATCTGGATGAGAAGGATGTGGACGAGGTCAATCACGAAAACCAGCGGATCTATGGGGAATATGATGCCGAATGCGCGGTAAAGACAAGGACCGGTGTTTATGTGGGAGTGAAAACCAGGGATTCCTATTCCTATCTGGGCATTCCCTATGCGAAGCCGCCGGTGGGCGAACGGAGATGGAAAGCACCTGAACCGCTGCCCTCTTCGGATGCCGTTTATGAGGCAAAGAATTTCGGCGCATCCGCCATCCAGGTGGAGCATAGCGGCTCCATCCTGAAGCATCACAGACAGAGTGAGGACTGCCTGACACTGAATATAGCGGTCAACAGGAAGACAGAGGAGAAAAAACCGGTTCTTGTGGTGTTCCATCATGGGGATTTTACCAGTGGCGGAACCGTGGATCCCCTGCTGTATGGACTGAAATTTGTCAATAAACATCCGGACATCCTGTTTGTCAGCTTTAACTATCGTCTCGGGATTTTCGGCTTTATTGATTTTACGCAGGTTCCCGGCGGGCAGGCGTATCCGGACACCCTGAATCTCGGACTGCAGGACCAGGTGGCGGCGCTCAAATGGATTAAGGAAAATATCTCCGCCTTTGGCGGAGATCCGGAGCGGATTTCGGTGGCCGGCTTTGAAAGCGGAGCGACATCCATTATGCTGCTTGCCTCCAGCGGACATGTCCGGGGACTGTTTCAGAAAGCATTCCTTTTCAACGGAACGCCCGCACTGGCCTACCCGGCACCGGATGCCTCCAGGGCGCTGGCGGCAGGCCTCCTGAAGGAGACAAAGACGACGACGATGGAGGAACTGCGCAATCTGGATACGGAAACGCTGAAGGCAGCGGCGCAGAAACTCTGGGGGTACATGTGTTCACCGACCTGCGACGGCAAATGGCTTCCTGCGGATGGGAATATCGCCTGTCAAAAGGGCGCGGCCGCGGGAATCGAGTTTATTGTCGGCATCCCGGCCCATGAGCTGCACCGGTATCATGCGACGGTGGGGGATCGGAATTTCGAGGATTTTCTCGCGGCCGCAGTGGCTGATGTGCAAGCCAATCTGGATGAGGACACAATCCGCCAGGTGCAGGCGTATATCACGGAACAGGCAGCCACCGGGGTACCGGCGGAGGCGGAGCGTAAGGTGATTGAACAGTGGAATGCGCTGCTGATTTACCGCAGTGCACTCATGCTGTCAAGGGGCGGAAACAGCGTCCATCTGTTCTATTGGGATGAAAAGCCGGTGATTGAGAAACTGGGTTCCAGCACGGTTGATGTGGTGGCGACCCTGCTGGGGAACGGAGAAGCGCTTGAGATGTACGGCGGCCTGATGAATCCGGACGTGGCGGAAGCGCTGCAACTCTTTTTGCATAAGTTTGTCAAAGGGGAGAAGCTGGATCTGTACAAAAATGAGATCAAGGGCGTGAGTGCCATCGACTGGAAACCACTGCCCGAGGGACTCGTTGTAACGGATTCCCGGATAAAGTGTGAGATGATCGAGGATCGGTTAACGGAGATCGATGGTCTGCTGAAAGTGGCCAGGCGATAAAAGACAGACGGACGCTTTTGCGTCCGTCTGTTCATTAAACCGGTCAATGACGGGGTTGCCCAATTCCCGTCTGCCGTGACCGTTCTCCCTGCCTGGATGAGCCCGAATCGTTTTCCGGTCTGACAGAGGTTTTTGACGGCTCGCAACATGAAAAGAAACCCTGTGTATAAGGGCTTTTGATTCAGACAGAGGACCTTCCGTGTTTTCTGAGTCTGCAGATTGAAGCGGTCTTTTCGGGCTGGCCTTACGATGGTTGAAGCTGCGGTGGCTTTGGATGACCGGAAACAGTTGGAACAGACGGTCTTAATCCGTATTTTATTCATGGAAGCCGGCGGATGTGCATCCTGCGAGGATTTGGAGGTCGTTATGCTAAATAAGAATCAGGGCCGAAGCATGAGCTATACCCTTATAACAAGGAAATACCGGGAATTATTTCTGCCTACTCTGGCCATTACCATGTCGAACAATCTGGCGGCTTTCATAGATACAATCCTGGTCAGCTTATTTCTGGGTGTGAACCGCATGCCGGCCGTTCAACTGTGCTTTCCTGCCCTGGCGCTTATGAATGGTTTCCAGACGATGTTCGGGATCGGTGGAAGTCTGCTCGCAGCCAATGCTCAGGCAGATCATGACAGGCACATGGGAAACCGTCTGTTCTCCGTCTCTGTCAGTGCCGCTGTGGGAATCGGATGCCTTGCGGCGCTGATCGGGACGTTCCTGAGGGCTTTAATCATACCGATGCTTTGCAGAGATCCGGACCTGCAGCATCATGTATTGGACTATTTTTCTGTGCTTGTTCTGGGATTTCCGCTGATGTGTTTCCTTGTATGCATTTCCTATTTTGTCAGGGCGGACGGCTGTGCAAAGCTGGCATCCCGGGCTATCCTGATTTCCAATTCCGTGAACCTGTGCATGGATTGCGTCTTTATGAAGGGACTCGGATGGGGATTGAAGGGCGCCGCCCTCGCCACAATTGCGGGATATATCTGTGGACTTGCCTATCTGCTCATTCGGTATGCCCGGCATCCCAAACGACAGTTTGGGTTTGTGTTTCCTTTCAGGTCCGCTGCAGCATGGACAGAGATAAAGGAAATCTGCGCCAAAGGGTTTCCCACGGCCTCTGTCTGGCTATACCTGCTTGTGAATTTGCAGACCCTGAACAATCTGATCCTCAGCTATGGCGGGACCATGGGAATGCAGGCCTTCAGCATCTGCAAGAACAGCCTGTCTCTGGGAAATATGTTTTTCCTGGGTGCCTCACAGACCATGCAGCCGATTGTCGGGGTCTATGCGCACGAGGGGGATTACGGAAGAGTTCGCCATATCCTCCTGTACTCGATCCGGATTGTATTTGCCGCAGCGCTTGCCATGCTTGCCATTTTCGCTGTTTTTCCCCGGTTCGTTATCATCATGTATGGAACGGTTGAATCGCAGGCATCTGTTTATTTCAGCCGCGTGATTCGTATTTACGGTCTGGCTTTGCCGGGAATAGGGTTTTCCCTGCTGATGAACTACTATTTTCAGGCAATTGACAGGAAAAAACTGTCGGCAGGCCTGACTGCGCTGGAAGCACTGCTTCCCGCCGGGCTTTCCTGGGTGCTGGCACAGTGGTTCCGGATGCCTGGTATCTGGGCGGGACTGGTTGTCGGTGAGATTGTATCCATGATTCTCATCATCGTCGTGCTTCTGAAAGATCATCGGTGCAGTAACGGGGAAAGGCTCTTTTTATTGCCGGCTGAACACGACCCCTCTGTCTATAAGTTTTCTGTGAAGATGGAAATCCCATGCGCAGTCAAAATGTCTGAGGAGGCATCTTATTACATGGGAGATCGTGTGGACCGGAGAACGGCGACGGTTGTCTGCCTTGCTTTGGAGGAAATGCTTACCGGGATCGTGCTGGCAAACAGGGGGGGCTAAGGGCGTGATTGATGTGAGCATACGGGATGAAAAGGATGAAATCGTCATATCCATTCGGGATATGGGAGTCGGTTTCAATCCACTGGTGCACGACAAGGAACTGCCTTATGCCTTTGACAATGCGGCAGGTCTGCAGAGAATCGCCAGAGAAATCAGATATGATCTGTCTCTGGGAATGAACGCGACAACAATCCGCCTGGATAAAGACGGGGGATCGTTTTGAAAACGGGAAAGGATAGAACGTGAAAGCAGGAATATTGAATGTCCAGTGGCTCAGTAATTACGGCTCGGTACTGATGGCATATGCGATGCAGAAATACCTGGATCGATTGGGAATTGAAAATGAGATCATTGATTTCAGGCCCCATCAGCCGGATGAATACGGAGAAATCGCCAGTGCGCATTCGGATGAAAAACCGGCCACGCATACCAAAACCGCCACATTTGAGCGCTTCCGCAGGCAGTTTCTGAGAAAGTCTGCGCCACTGATCGGTACGGGTGATGCCGGCAACCTCACGTATGATGCCTATATTGTCGGCTCGGATACGGTCTGGACACCGCTGAGAATCCATGACGTGGAAGCGGATATGTTTTATCTTGATTTAGCCAGGGGCAAGGAAGCCCTTAAAATGTCGTGGTCTGCGTCTGTCGGTGCAGAGGATAAGGCGATTCTCGATGAGATCAGCCCAATTCTTGAAAAGCGGCTTGAGAATTTCGATTATATCTCTGTCCGGGAACGTGAGACGGTGAGGTTTATCCAGAGTCTCACAGACAAAAAGGTCGCACATACGATGGATCCTGTGCTTATGCTGGATAAAGAGGATTATTCGGACATTCTTCCCGGTGTTACAACGCCCGGGGAGAAGTACATCTTTGTGTTCCTTTTCAATGATCTTCCCGGCGCACTGGAGACGGTGAACGAATTATCCCGGAGAACCGGTCTTCCCGTCGCAGCAGATGTCAAGTCGCCTGGTCTTGTGAAAAATCTCCTGGTCAACTGTGAGAATGATGGACCTGCCGAATTTGTCGAAAGAATCCTGAACGCACAATACGTGATTACCGATTCCTACCACGGGGCGATTTTGTCCATTCTGGGGAAAAAGTCTTTCTTTTGCTATACCCGTGAGGGAAGCGGCATAAGGGCTCGCAATCTTCTGGAAGATCTGGGACTTTCGGATCGCTTTCTTCCGGAGGACAGGTCGGATGTGGACCTGCTTCTGACAGAAATCGATTATGATGCGGTTTATGAAAAGAGAGCAAAATGGATAGCCCGGTCCGAGGAATATCTGAAAAATGCGCTTCGAAAACTCATGTAAATTCGGCAGGAATACACTTATGCTGTGATGTGAATCTGATTCACATTTGCCCCTCCAGTCCCCATCCCTTACTTTTCCCCCTGGGGATATCCACGCAGATCCCCCTCACAGAGCCC
>JAFUBF010000203.1 GCA_017460325.1 Clostridia bacterium
ATGCCGGGACGCAAACAGATGCCTGGAATGGCCTACCAGGTCATTTCGCAGGATGCGCAGCAGGCGGTGCTGGAATACACGTATTTTTGCCCATACTGCATGCGGAAAACGACAGCCGGTATAACGGCGCAGAAGTTGCCCGTGTTGGGAATGTGTCTGAGCGTGGCAATGGTTATATAGCCCCGGATGGAACCGCGATTCCAAAGGGAAACTATACGATTGGTGAAGAGATCCCTGCGGGAACATACAAGGTTTATTTCAACGGAACGACCACCTCGCGTGTTCGAGTCTTCAAGGATGCTCAAGAGGCGGGCAATACATTCAATAAGGGCAAGGAGACCATCCTTGACTTCGAAAACACCGAAGGAACGGTTACGCTCAGTGAAGGCAACATTCTGCGGGTGGAATACAGCCCGATCATCATGACAAAAGGTACAGGCTTTACATTCGATTAATTAATGAGGGGGCCCGGTCATCTGCACCGGGTTTGTCAAACAGTGTCCCCTAATGCAACGCTGAAGGAGGTTTGAATTATGCTTATCTATCAGACAAAAGAGAAAAAAGGGTACGGAAAGCAGAACTATTACTGGAATGAATATCATCTTGAAGACGACACTGTGTCCAAGCACAGGTGCCATCGTCAGAAGTTCTTTGACGGGCACGAAAATAACTGGGAAACCGATGAAACCCGTACGGATTCCTGGAAAATCGATGATCCTGATATGCCGGATTGGCTGAACAAGTATATCTGACCCCGGCGTCAAACATGAACAGGTCTGTGAAGCCGGATTCAAATGGAGCCGGTTTCACGGACCGGAAAGCTTTATAATGTCTGCTTTTTCAGAGAGCTTCACAATGATAATCATCTTCCTCTCTGACGAAGTTACCCGAAGTGGAGGGTACATCATTCATACAGATGGACCGCGAGTTCGGGCACACTGGATCAGACATTCCTCGCCCGTTCCCGCAGAAAGGGCGAAGGCGGTAAATGGCCTTCAGAACCGATGCAGGGCGAATCAGGTGAAACACAGGACGGGCACGATCTCCCGAATCTGCACGGACCGGAAAGTTGTATAGCGAAGAACCGGAAACTTCAAGGGTATGGCTGCGGTCATACCCTGTTCCAGTTTCACCCTTCCTTACAATGTCCAGCATCCCGTAAACAGACGTGGTGTAATTGGCAGATCTTGCCGGCTGGATTGTTCTACAGATCCGGCATACGTACGAGGTGGAGACTGTCCCCTTCGGTGACCGTCAACGGGATGGTTTGCAATGTGGATACGGCAGGGTACCGGCTGGCAAAGTTTCAGACGGAGTGGGGGATTGCATGGAACTTGATGACGGACAACACACAGGACGTTCTGCTTTGTCACAGGGAGGGATTTGGAGTGGTTATCCTGACTCCATTGACGGAACGGGCAATGTTTTGTACAATCTGAAAGACGGAGCAGAATCAGGGAATCGATGGAGGACGAACAGATGAGGCGGACGGGCATGCCGGGGATTTCATCGGAGAATGGCCAGGTATCATGCAGTTTACTGGCAGATGCCGAGTTATTGCGAAAGGAAAGAGAAACAGCAGTCTCCGGAAGAACGGGAAACCGGCCGATGGCCCGAAAAAACCGGGATTGATTCCGAAGAAAGTGGTGAGCAGGATGGCAGCAGTCAGGATATCGGAAACGCTGAACGTATTCAGGACCGCGTACAAGGTAGTCCGCGAAAACTCGAAGGAAATCTATAAGGCCTTCGGGTTTAAGCATCTTTCGGATGTGACGCAGTATTACGTCCATCCGGACAACCAGTCCCTGAGCGGCACGACGACGCTTTGTCAGCCGATTGGCGAGGCGCTGATTCTCTTTACCACGATGCTGCGGGATAGCGCCGGAAGGCAGATTGGGGATTATTACGTGAGTCAAGATCGCAGAACGATCTTTCTGGAGGTTGAGGTTCCTGAGGATTATCGCCTGAACGGTGTTGTGGAGCCGCAGATCCATAAGTACTGCGCAGTGCTGACCGGCAATCAGGTAAGCCTCAGCGCATATGACCGAAATGATTCCTGGATAAAGGGAGATATGGCGCATCTGCATCCGCTGTACAAACTGCTCCCCGTATTCATGGTATTGCTTGCCCGGGAGATTGAAACGGTGCCGGATTATCGCACCATGATGGATACATTCGTGGAGAAACCGGTTGCGGATGTCTTTGTCAATCTGCATGAGGATTTCTACCAGGCTCACAAGATGGACAGTTACACCCTCAGATATGAGGACATTCTGCCCTTTGACACAACCGAATTCACGGCGTATTCCATCGGCAACAGGATTGTACGGGAAAACAAACAGCAGGCAAAGCAGACCGTGGAGATGCCGATTGTACCGTTTGCAGAGGACAGTTTCACGGAAGAACAGAGGTCTTACATCCCGCACCTCCCTGAAGAGTTCGTACTTCCTTCCAACCTGAGAAGCATCTGCAATGCCGTTGCGGCAGCGGATATGCTGGCTGTTCTTTTCCATGGTCCCGCCGGTACCGGGAAAACCATGTCCTGCAAGCTGGTCTGCCAGAATATTGGCCTGCCGATCATGGAAACCATTAACTGCACGGAAAATCTGGATGAGTTTGTTCTTGGCAAGTACATCCCCGTGGATGACAGGATCGTCTTTCAGGAGAGCTTTGTCACCAGGGCAATCCGTGAGGGAGGTGCAGTGGTATTTGAAGAAATCAACTTCGCGAAGCCTCAGTATCTGGCTTTCCTGAATTCGCTGCTGGATGACAACGGTTTTGTGCGTCTCGATAATGGCGATGTTGTGAAGCGGCATCCCAATTTCCGTTTCTTTGCCACCATGAACCTTGGGTACTTCGGCACGAAAGAACTGAACCAGGCGCTGTATAACCGCTTTAACGGCATCGTGGAGATTGCTGCGCTGCCTGATGACGCGATTAAGCGTATGCTGATTACCCGTGTGCCGGAATGCAAACCTCTCGTTGGCAAGATACTGGGTGTCTACCACAAACTGAAAAAGAAGATTGAATCGGAAGAACTGGATGTGGTCATTTCGCCACGAAACCTGGAAAACTGGGCCAGGCTGGCGAAATACGACGGATATATCAGAGCGGCGGAGAAAACCATTATTCCGGTTGCAAAGTGTGACCGGACACTGGAGGATACCATTCGCGGAATTCTGATGCTGTACAGATGGAATGCATGAACCGGACGGGAGCGTTTATGTGACCGTCTGTCATGAATGATTCGGATGGAAGGGGGCCACCGAGGCCGGCGATACGCTGTTCAAAGAGGCCCCGGGACATAGCCGGAAACGGCGGGCGATATGCGGAGGGCGGAAGCGTTTATCCCTGGCAGACCGCTTGACAGTGAAACATGCGGATGAGGTCTGCATGGCGGCGATTTGTCATGCAGGGCACGAACAATGGGTGAGGTGATTCCATGAGAGATCTGGCAAAGATGATAAAAAGAGCCGACGGGGGCGATGTGAACGCCATGATTGAGGTGGCGCAATACATCCTCTTTGATGATATGACGGTTCCGGTGGAAACGGACCTGTTTGAACGCGCCGTCGGATACCTGAAAAAGGCCATTGAAGCGGGCAGAACCGAGGCGATGATTTCCTACGGTGCGCTCTTTTACAACGGGCGCGGTGTCGAACAGGACTTTGATGAGGCAGTTTACTGGTACAGGGAAGCGGCAGACCACGGGAATCCGGATGCGGTCAGTTACATGGGGTACATGTACTACTATGGGCGCGGAAACCTTGACGTGGATATGGAGATGGCTTACCAGTATTTCTCCAAGGCCGCGATGCTGGGTGTGCCGAATGCCTATTACAAATGCGGAGATATGTTTTATTACGGAAAGTATGTTTCAAAAGATCCCTTTACCGCGTTTCGCCTGTATGTACAGTGCTTTGAGATGGTGAAGTTCGTTCAGCCGATCGACTGCTATCCGGATGTATGCAGAAGACTTGGAACCTGTTACCACAAAGGAATCGGAACGGAAAAAGACCTGGTAAAGGCGGAACGGTTTCTGGCCGAGGCAAAACGGCTGTTCCAGAAACGCGTGGAGGAAGGGGATCTGTTTACCGATAACGTGCTGAGACAGGCCACAAACGAATGGCTCGAGGTAACCCGCGAACTGGAATCAGACCTGGATCAGGGCCAGCAGTGAAAGATGCATCCTGTCTGTAGGGAAGCGAAACCTGAACCTGTCGGAAATTCCGACAGGTTGGGAGGGAGATATCAGGATGCGTGCGGAAGGTCCGGAACCGTCATCACCGGGGAACGGACAGAGGAGGAGAGGACCCGGTGTTCTGCGCCGGTTTGTCAGATCAGGGGCCACATCAGTCATACGATGCCGAGGTAACATTAAAGGCGGTGAGAGGATGAGGAAAGAAGCCAGGGAAGTACTCAGGCAGTTCCAGTGCGACTATATTCGGATTCTTGAGGAAACATTCGCGCAGACGCTGTCTGAAAACGAACAGGTCCGGCTTTTCTTTATCAATGAGAACCAGGCCTTCACGGATGGCAGAAATATCATCGTGGATCCTGCCTGTGATGAACTGTTCTGTGACCGTCCGGCTCTTGAGAAAACGTGTGAATATCTCCACTGGCCGGCCACTGTGTCGGATGATCTGTGGAATGCCCTGCGAATTATCACCAGAGCGCAAACGATCCACGAGTGCCTGCATGTGCTTTATACGGACTTTCCGCCAAAGGCCATGTCTGAACCGATTTGTCATACCCGGCTCAGGAAAAAGATCCTGGCACACATCGACAATATCATCGAGGATGCCTATATAGAGGCGGTCGGGTGCAGCGTCTATGACAATCTGGAGTTCTATCTGCGCTTTGGCAGAGTGTCGAGAGTGTTTGCCTCTCATCCCTCTGAAGGGACCGCGGCAAAATCACTGAAGGACGAAAACCGGAAAGCGAAAACTGATCCTGCTATCCGGCGTCAGATGGCACTTATCATGGAGTTTCTGAACGTGATGTGCACAGACCTGCTGTATCCAATGCTTGAGCCGGAGATCCTCTCGGATGAACTGAAACCGTTTGTTGAGCAGGCGAAGCCGCTGTATATGCAGGGCAGTCTGGCACCGTCGCCGGATGAACGGTATGCCTTTTCAAAGCAGGTGTTTGAGATCATTCTGCCCCTGATCCCGGACATTGAGGCGGATCTGGAGGACGATGAACTGAAACAGCGCCTCGGTGGCGAAAAAACGCATGATGCCCTGTCCGGGTCGATCGGGACGGAACCGCATAAAGGGAGGACGCAGCAGGTCACAACCCGTCTGTTTACGGATGCCGAAGGCCATAAGCGGGAAGGTCCTGAAGTGGATTCGCTCATGGTAATGCTCGCGCAGTTTGCCAGAGACAGGCAGGTTGCCATCCGCATCCTCTCCGATGAAGGGCATACGATTGTCACACGTGGCGCTGATTATGAGGGCACTGTCATGCACAGGGGCATCCGGATCAACGAGCTTCACCCCAGGGTCAATCTGCAGCTCCACAAGGCGTACACGAACATCTACAGCAAATACCGACTGAATATCAATTCCTATAACGGCCGCTTTGAGCAGATTCTGAAGACGCAGGTGTCCTCCCGGGAAACGGGGTATAAGTTTGGCTCCGGCATCCTGTCCGCAAGGCTCGGGGATCCTCAGAAGCGGTACTGGTATCGGAACGTGAACGGGATCGATGTGCCGGAAATGGCGATCCTTTTGCTGATTGACGGTTCGGGTTCCATGCGCGGCATGCGACAGAAAAGCGCCATGATGTCCGCGGTCATCCTGCATGAGGTACTCAGGCAGCAGGGAATTCTGCATGCGATTGTCGAACACCGGGCCGGCTTCACGAAACCGGAAATCGACGTGAATATCCTGGTAGACTTCAATGCCCGGGAGGAGGAAAAGTATAACCTGATGCAGTCCGGTGCCGGGGGTGATAACCGGGATGCGCTTGCCCTGTACTGGGCGGAGCGGTATATAAACCGGCATTGTCATGCGGATTCCCGGTGGATTATCGTGATCTCCGATGGCGTACCGGCACACGATTACGATGATTACTATCCGCCGGTGTCCACAAAGGATACGGCAAACGCGGTCCGGAAAATTATGAAACGCGGAACGGATGTCATTGCCATATCCCTGGATGACGAGGGTTCTTATGAATGTTACGATCAGCTGAAGGAAATCTATCCCCATCTGATCGCCTGCAACGACCTCGGCAGACTGACAGGCCAGTTGCTGGGACTGATTGCAAAACTCCTGTAATTGGACAGGCGCCGTTTGGGTTGGAAAGGAGCCCCAATCTCAATCATTGAGACGGGGCCTCCTGCCATCGGTTCAGAGCAGAGCATAAATCAGATCTGCTGGAACATATCCTGTGCGTACTCTTTGATATCACTGGGATTGAGCATCCTGTACTATGTTTTCACAGTACGAAAATAGTCTCCAATCAGCTTCTTCTCAATAATTCGGTCAGAAGATGCATGGATCGGGAGATCCCCTCCGGTGATAAGCCATGGGGATTCGTTATGGGTGAACTGTTCCAGTATCTTCCCGCTGTAACAGCACAGATGATGGATGACACTGTCGAAAATCGCCTTTTCGCCTGCGGAGAAGACGCTTATATCAAAAGGTGCTGCCTTCTCAATGGGATCATAGCGATAGTCCCGATACCAGGGTAAGCCCAAATTTCCCCAAAGTCAAGGCTCCCAACCCTTAATCCAGGGGCCCACCCACTTCAGCGCCGCAGGTTTTCGCACATGGCAGGAGAAAAAACGGATCTACCCGATCTGCCCTGTTCAGCGGGCCATTTACCTGAATGAAAGAGGTATCTTGCCAGCAACATCAACCCAGTACCAACAGACTCAGGGCAGGAGCTGTTCAGTCCTGCCCTGTCGGAAGCGTTTCTGCGCAGTCCCGGAACGGGGAGAGAGCGAATCACAGCCGCTCGACCACAAATTCATTGACGTACTCGACGGTTTCCCCTTTCAGCCATCGCCGGATATCCTCCTGGCGCAGGATGGCCGGAGACTGTCCCTGTTCACCGGTGTAGAATTCGGCGGGAACGGTCAGGACGGTGAAGGCGGGCAGACCGTTTTCAATGCGGTACTGGCCGGCGATCCAGGTCTCGCGGCTTCCTTTGGTCTGCATGATACAGCCATCCCGGATGAGCCAGGAACTGGGAATGACGCACCGGTGATCGTCCGCCTTTTTGCAGGTGGAGATCAGTGTGCCGGAAGGGGTACGGAATCCCCATTTCATCGGATAGACGGTGGGCCGCCGCTCTTTGTCCGGCGCGATGACCGCCGCGGCCATGCCGGGCTGAACCTCGCCGGCGGTATGGATGGGCAGGGCCACCTGAATAAACTTGGGACAGAGGGGAGAGGCATGAACTTTCTCAAGGGTCTTAATCAGAACCGGGGATGGATCATGGGGAATGGGGTCCTCCTGGTAAAAGGAGGCGGTGGAGAGATCCAGGTAATAGGTGAACATGGGAAATCCTCCTTAACCGGACAATGAGGTGGGAATGCGAAACCGGGACAGGTCGCCCGGGTATTGGGTCAGTTCAGGACCTTGCCGCAGATCCGCAGTTCGCGGTCCGGGGTAAGGAGGATCGGATCGTATTTCTCGTTATACGAGACCAGGGAGATCTGATTCCGCACATTCCCGTCACTGTCCATGAAGTCCTCGATAAACTGCGCCTGGGGGGCGTGGGATTCAAAGACCTTGACATAGCCTTTTCCGTCGACGATGAACAGGCCGACTTCACCGGGATTCAGGTACTGCGTCTGCCGGATCCAGACGAGCTGCCCGTCATGATAGACCGGCTCCATGCTGTCCCCGTCGATGCGGACGCCGAAGTCGGCGCCGGCAGGCACCCGGTCCGCCGGGACCATGATCTTTTCAAAGTCGTCCCCGTTATCCAGGTTGTACCCGATACCCGCGCTCGCCTTATAGTTGGACACCAGCATCTCACACCGCTTAATGGTCCCTCGGGGCTCATAGCGGCCGGTGGAGACCAGATAGTTCCGGAACTCACTGAGCAGCTGCTTTCCCTCGGCTGTCAGGTCGCGGTCATCCATTTCCTCATTGGCGGGAATCCGGCCGGTGAAAACCGCCGGATCCAGGTTCAGCAGGCAGCATACCGCGATGAACTGGTAACAGTTGGGGAGCCCTTCTCCGGTTTCCCATTTACTGACCTGCTTGGCGGAGATGTCGATGCCGTACCGGTGCAGCTGCTCCGCGATATCGGGCTGCGTAAATCCCCGGGCCTTCCGGGCACTGAGCAGCTTTTTGCCAACCAGATTGGCCTCCCGGGCATTGTCGGCCCGGAAACTGTTGTTGAAATAGATAAGTTTGTTCATCCTGTACCTCTCAGATCGGCAGCGTCTCTGGCAGCGCTGCTGTTTTATTGTGCCCGTTCCGGAAGGGGAACGGGTTTTCCGCACGGATCTGCCGGTATTGGACAGATTGGGAAGGATGGGTCAAGTATATCCGCATTGGACATAAAATGCAAGTGAAAATCTCGAAAAACGAGAGAAAATATTCTGTTGACAGAACTAAAACGAGAGATTATAATCCCTTCCGTAATCGGTCGTCCGCACAGGGCCGGCGGGCACCGGCGGAATAAAACGGGAGGAGGGAACAGAATGGTTGAATGGAACAATCGAAATGAAGATGAGGAAATGGAGTTTCTGGACCGGGACAGGGATCATCCCGGTGAGGCCAGGACGGCAGAGCTCAAAAGCATGGCGGATGAGATCCTGACCACGTATTATGACGTGGTCCTGGCGGGCCTGAATGAGTCCCTCAGGGCCGGGGAGATCAGCGCGTTTCTGAATATGCCGGTGCTGTCGGAAACGCTTTCGCTCTTCCATGTCAGTGATGTACAGCTCTACGATGTGAACCGGACGGACATGCTGGCGGATATTCAGCTGTGGGTCAGTGTCTGTACGGATGTGGAGGAGGAAACGGATGCGGAGCTGGGCGCGACCCTCCGTTTTGCCTTCTCAGAGGAGACGACGGTCCGGTACGAATCCACCTGGCAGAGAACCAGTCCCCCGGACCGGGAACGGTATCGCCGGATGGATGCCCGGATGGTGCCTTTCTGTGCCAACGCGGCGGTGGAACGGACCGCAGATGATCTCTGGCGGAACTGGCATTTGCCGGGACTGACGGACCCGACCGAGCGGGACCCGATGGTGCTGGCAAAGCGGATGGGAATTGCCATAGACCGGGTACATGCTGTACCGGGCACCCGATCCGTTCTGTACTTCAAAGGGGCGGAGGTGATGGCCCTGCCCCCGGAGGGGAAGGGGACGGAGATACTGCGCCTTGAGCAGGACACGCTTTTCCTGGCGGTGACCGGTTCCGGGGAACTGCTCTCCGGGAAGCGGGAGCTGTTTGCTCACTGTGTCCTTTACGCCCTGTACTATAAATTCTGCCGGTTTCAGGGGCTGAGCGGAGATGACCTGACGCAGCTTGGCCGAAAGTGGATGCCCGAGGAGCGGGCCCGGGAGATGGCCAAAGTCCTGGGATGGGTCAGGGCCAGACCCCAGCGCATTGCCTGTTCCCTGATGCTCCCCAAGGACTATATGGAGGCATCCATTTCGAAATGGTATCCCGTCGCTGCGGCCAGGACGCGGCCGCTGGGGTATCATGTCAATGTGCCGTTTATCCTTTCCGAAATTGCCAAACAGCTGCACGGGGAAAACCAGGGCATTACCTACCGGAATTTCCGTTCCCGGTTTATCCATCTGGGGTATCCGGAAGGGTACGGGATATTCAATTCCACGGACTTTCATTCCACGGACCCCTACGGCTTTTCAGATGAGTCCCTGATGAGCGGACAGTACACGCTGTCCATCGGGGAACGCATGAACATGCTCCGGCTTTTCCACGCGGATGAGGAGTTCCGGCAGGTCATGGAGAGCGGGGATTTCGTGTTTGCAGATGGGCTTGTGGCAAGGAATCACCGGGATTATGTCCGGGACACGCCATACGGTTGCCGCCTCACCCCGGATGCCAATGATCTGGCAGATGCCTGCTGCCTGCGCTTCAGCACAAGGTGGAACTCGGAGCGGGGGTGCATGGGATTCCGCTTCGGAAAGAAGAACATGGAGTGGATGCGGGACACCCTGGAGAAGACAGCCGGGGAGCGGTATCAGGTGGAGGTCCGGGCTTCCCGGGAGGAACAGGTGGAACGGCTACGGCAGATGAAGCGCTTCCACAAGGCCTTTTCCGACCTGGTACATACCCGGACCAGTGCGGAAAAGCTGGCGGCGGCAACCACCATTCCGCTTCGGCGGATTCTGGACCTGATGCAGTCGGAGCGGGAGGGGTACTGCCTGGATGAGGTCATCATGCTGTGCATCGGGCTGCACCTGGAACCGCCGCTTTCCCTGGCCCTGGTGGAAAAGGCCGGGCTGTCGTTTGCGGAGGGGGACGGGGACTATCGCCGGGCGATTCTCTGCTGCCTGTTCCGGGACAGCGTGCCGGAGCTGTGCAGATGGCAGGAAAAACTCGCGGAAAACAGGCACTGCCCGGTCCCGGTCTTTTCCTTTCGGATGGGGGAACGGGTATGAAACTGTGTGGCGGAACGCTGCTGACCCTCCTGTCGGCGGTGAAGCGGGCACGCGGGAACCGGGTGTCCTTTCTCGGAATCCGGGGCACAGTGAGTGATCCCATGATGCTGGCCTGCCTGCTCAGGCTCATGTGCCCGGACTATCAGGTGGATCTGTCCGGGGCGTTCAGGACCCAGGCCTCCCGGTATAAGAACTGCCGGATCAGTTACGCGCCGGAGCTCCCGCTGAATGAGCCCCGGTATACGGAAGGGTTTCATCGCCGTGTCCGCGAACAGTATCCGCAGGTGCTGCAAAGCATGGACATGTACTGTCATCTGTTCCTCCGGGTGGAGGAACAGGACCGGATGGAATGGCTGGTCAGGGCCATCCTGGAGGTCATTTTGCTGGATCCGGATATGGCCGGTCAAGGTCTGTACATTTCCCCGGACGGGGAGCCGGTGGAATCGGCCCTCGTGCCGGAGATGGAGGGATTCTGTCTGCCGGCGCTCCTGGTGGGCTGCCTTGACTATATTGTCACCCATGTCCCCCTCAATACAGAGGGCCAGGAGACGCTCCGGGAATGGATTCTGGACAAAGAAGAGATTCATATGGCCGGAACGCTGAGGGAGACCATTGGTTGCCGCATCCGGCATCGGATTGAGGTCCTGATGGACCAGGTGGAGCCGTTTGTCCCGGAACCGCAATCCCCCTGTCCGGACAATGCGGATGTGGAGACAGGCGGTGACAACCGGTCCGTGCAGGACCTGACAGATGCGCAGGCCCCGGGGTCTGGAGCGGAAAAAGAGCCAACCGGGACAATGCCAGCCGGGCCTGGACAACCGGTAACGGGGCCGAACCGAGCCTGGACCGGCACGCAGATGTTTTTGGGGATCAACATCTTCGCCGGGGCGCAGGTGGGACAGATTCAGTATTACCAGATGCCCACCACCGGGGGAAGTTCTCAGATGGAACTCCTTTCTCTGGATACGGGGCTGTATCACCTGTTCGTCGTGGAGGGGGAGCGGTTTACGGAGAGGTCGTTTTCCCTGTCAAAGTCCGTCTCACTGAACCGGCATATTGAGCCGGCGATCCGGGACCGGTTCCTGGATCTGGGGCCTATGGAACAGGCCGACCTGATCCGGCTGCCGGCCGTCTTTGCCACGGTCAACCGGGAGGGCAGAGAGACGGACGCGTTTCATCCGGCGCTCCTGGGACGGCTGACCGGCATTCGTGTCTTGAGGCATGAGATCTCCTTTGAGTGGAAACCGCTTTGTCCCTTTCCGCAGCAGCTGCTGAACCGGAATGAGTCGCTGTTCCGGATCTGGCATGCTCCGGCGGCCAGTGAGCTTGAGGAGGAGCACTGGACGATAAAGCCGGTTCCACTCATCCGGAATCTGCAGATCGCGGGCTTTGATCCGTACCAGAGGGTGATGTAAGGGTTATCTGTGTCATAGATCTGTGCCAGAGGACCGGGAAATGTCAGAAAACCGTGGCAAATGGACCCAACCGGTGCCAAAAGCCAGAGCAGCATACCCAAAGTGGGCCCAGTTTGCACCGGTTTGCCGAAGAAGAGATTCTGTCCGTCAACCGGTGTCGAAAGCCGAAGCAACAACAGAGAAGGAGAGAGCATGGGGAGAAAGAAATCCGGGATTGTCAGCATTCGATTAAATACCCCCACGATTCACGGGGCCGTCCTTGAACCGGCCCCGGTCAACTTCTTTTACGGAAAGAACGGTGTGGGGAAGACAAGTATCGGGAGAGCCCTGGCGGACCCGACGGGGGACATCTCGTGGAAAGAGGGAAAGCCGCTGAAAGTGGTGTTGTTCAATGAGGAGTATGTGGAACGGGCCCTGAAAAGTGTAAACGGCTTTCCGGGCGTGTACGCACTGTCCCGGGAAAACGCGGAGATCCAGAGGAAGATTGAGGACAGTACCCGGCAGAAAGAGGAGATGGCCACAAGGCTGAAGGACCTTGAAGCGGAGCTGGATACCCGGCAAAGACAGGCGGAGGAACTCCATGAGAGGCGGATACGGGCCATCTGGCAGGCGACAGCGGAGATCCGGAAACGATATCCGGCGGCGGTCACCTGGGATGAACCGGAGGCTCTTGCCTCCGGGCTTCTGGCCTCCGGGGCATGTGCCTATTCAAGAGAGACAATGGATGCGGCATATGAGATGGCCTATGGGTCGGCGGCCACGGATGCGGAGCCGTACCAGCTCCTGTACGCCGCTTCCTTTCCCACCTGTCCTCTCATGGATATCCCCTTAGTCAGCCATGCCGATGCCGGCCTGGCCCGGGTGTACCGCGCGGCGGGGAGCTTTGAGTGGGCGGTTCACGGGCATGATGCCTACCTTCGGGAGGGACGCTGTCCCTTCTGTGACCGGGAACTGCCGGAGTTCTTTGAGGAACGTTTCCGGGAATGCATGGACACGAAATACCACCGGGACATGGAAAAGCTGAAGGCCTTTGCAGCCGGGTATGCGGAAGCGGCCGGAAAGGCCAGAGAGACCCTTGTCAGAAACCTCGGGAATCCGTTTTCCTCCACGGCCTACCGTGTAAAGGCGGCCAGGCTCATGGAACGTCTTGAATCCAACCGGATTCTGATTCAGCAGAAGATCGATAATCCCCGACTGGAGATCCGGCTGGAGGAAGTGGGGGACAGTATTCGGGAACTGAATGAGATCCGGGAGGAGGTCAACAGGAAAATCGACCGGCTGATTCGGGCTGCCCGGGATCTTCCGGAGGCGCGGAAGAGGTGCGAAAAGATCATCCGGGAGAGCATGACCAGTACCATTCAGGGACTCCTTGAGGTGCATGCATCGGAGGAGCGGAGAGAGGCGGAGGCGCTTCAGTCCCAGGAACTGCAGCGGAAAACGCTGGAGGGGAAACTGCGGCTCCTGGACCGGGAAACGGAAGATCTCCGTGCCGCCATGACGGATATTTCGGGGACAATGGAGAAGATCAACCGGTCCCTGGCGGACAATGATTTCACGGGCTTCCGCTTTTCAAAGCGGGATGACAATACGTATGAGATTGTCCGGGGCAACAGCCCGGCCACCGGGCTCAGTGAGGGCGAGAGGAAATTCGTCGCGTTCCTGTACTTTTACCACACGGTGCTGGGCAGTCTGAGGGCAGATGCGGCATCCGAGGATCAGGTGATCGTCGTGGATGATCCGGCCACCTCCTCGGACAGCGAGGTGATGAGCCTTTTCTCCGTCATGATTAAGGAAATTGCACAGCAGTGCCGTGCCCGGTTCCTGGAAGGAGTGGAAACCGGGGAGTGCCCGGATACCCACATTCACCAGTTGTTCTTCTTTACGCACAACAAGGTCTTTTTCCAGATGGTTGCCAATGACAGTGTTTCGGACAATGAATGCAGCCTGTTTTACGAGGTGCGGAAAAACAGGCAGAACGAATCGACGGTCATTCCCTGCCTGGTGAAATCCGGTGTGGCCGGCGGGGACAGCGTGAACCGAACGCCGGTCATTGGCGATTACCAGGAAATGTGGATGGAGTACAGGAAGACAGAAGACCCGAGAACCCTGCTCCGGCTGAGCCGGGCCATTCTTGCCCGTTATTTCCTGGATACCTGTCATTATTCGGGGACGGATATCCGGCAATGTCTCCTGGAGCGGAACCGGGAGGCGTTTATGCCGGAGGGGCTGAGCGGCTTTGAGTCCGGTTTCAGCATTGTTTCCGCCATGGTCGCCCTGATGGGGATGGATCCCCTTGAATCCATGGACAGCGTGTATTTTGATGTCCGGGCGGTCAGTGCGGACCAGATCCGGTTTGTCTTCCGGCGGATCTTTGAGGTACTGAAACAGGAACAGCATTATGCGTACATGATCCGGATCTGACTGATCCGGATCATGTTGTCTCTGATGCTTCGGCGGAATCCGACCTATGGATGGACCCTGGGTCTGCGCAGTTCTCCTCAGAGTAAGATTCGTTCGAAGGCACCGAATATACTTTCCCTCTTTTCTTTTTTGATGTTTATGTAAAATATAGACAAGAGGAGTGCATTAGCGATGTTCGGCAAAAATCTGAAGTCCTACCGGCTTCGTAAGCAGATGAGTAAAAAAGAACTTGCCATAAAAGTCAATGTGACTCCTATGGCCATCACCAATTACCAGGCTTCTTTTCCCATTCCTCGAAGAGTTCTACACGAAACCCATACGTCAATGATAACCGGTTTTCATTCACCAACCGCACTATTGGGTTCTTACTCAACCGTTCGATTTCTTCCTTTGTGTACCTCTTCATGCTTCTTCCGACACATAAAAAATCAGTACCCGATTGGATCTCGGGTACTGTCAAAGTACCGTCCTCCATCCGGGTACCATTTTAAGCGGTGTGGGAGACCTCCTCGGCTTTGGCAGAGGACAATGACCCAATGGACAGTCGCCTGCGGATTCCACGGGGCAGGTTGCTCTCGATTTCTCTTTAGGCTGGTGGTATAATGCAGAGCAATGAGGTGTACGCAGGCTATAGAGCGCGTGCACCTGCAGTTATGGGATGATAATGGAAACGGAAACAGCAGTGCAGTTAGCCTGGCAGTTGCATGTTTTGCACATGAACGGAGGGAGCAGGGAATGGGGGCGAATTTTCCAACCATTGATCCCGTTGCAACGGGATTGAACATCCAAAGGCTGCGAAAGGAAAAAGGTCTTTCCGTGCGGGATATTCAGGCATGGTTTCGCTTTGATACCCCGAGAGCGATTTACAAATGGCAGAGCGGACAGAGCCTTCCCTCTGTCGATAATCTCTATGCGCTGAGTGTTTTGCTTGAAGTCCCGATGGATGCCATCATCGTGGGGAAATCGGCGCAGTGACCGCGACAAATAACCGGGGAATCCGCCTGCGTTCAGCCGATCCCGGGGTTCGATGCATGGTCCTGTATCCGGACCGTTCCGGCAAGGCAGGAAAACGGTGACAGGCCGTGACGGGAATGAACGGAACAGCCGGGAACCGGACCGGCTGTCGGTGCCCCATGGAGAGAGGAAGAGATATGTGAGAATAAAGACTGAAAGGAAGGAGAAAGACATGCCGAAAAGAACATCCGCACTGATTCTGTTTATCTGTCTGCTTCTCTGCCTGCTCATCCTGATTACACAGGACTCAGTGGCCGACACGGGCGGAACAGGTCCTGCAGGTGCGCAGGCCTCTGTCGGTGGCCGGCAGAAAGCCGGAGTCGGACAAACGGATGAGCAGGACGGACTGCCTTTCATTCGTCTGGACCGGGATGATCCCGATGCCTGGAAGGGTAAACTGCATAATCTCCGTATTCTGACAGGAAATCTGTACAAACACGGCAAGGTCAAATCCAAGTACAACATTGATCCGGATTTTGTCCCTTCGGATTCAGGACTTTCCAGTCTGAACATCTCCGGCAGTGCACAGTTCTCCGAGCCTCAGTTCAGAGAGCTCGCGGAGACCCTGCGAGGCTGTGCGCCGGGGAAGTGCGTGGTTGTTGTGGATCTTCGTCAGGAAAGCCATGGGCTGATTAACGGGATCCCGGTTTCAGTGTATGGTCTCAACAACTGGGCAAATGCGGGAATGAGTCTTGAGGAAATTGAAAAGGACGAACAGGAATGCTTCGGTTCGCTGGTTGGTGAGGTTATCCGGGTCTATCCAGGGACGGATGACGGCGCGGCCGGTACCGGGATAGAATTGTCAGTCGAGCAATTCATGACGGAAAAGAAACTCGTTGAAAACGAGGGCTTTGGGTACTATCGCCTGCCCATTCAGGATCATACATGGCCGACGGCAGAGCAACTGGATGATTTTATTGCATTTGTGAAAGAACTCGATCAGGAAGTGGGACCGGATGGGATCTGGCTGCACTTCCACTGCCAGGCGGGGAAAGGCCGGACGGGCATCATGATGATGGTCTACGATATGATGCGGAATCCGCAGCTTCCCATGGAGGATATCCTCGTTCGACAGACGATGCTTGGGGGCAATTATCCGCTGTATACAGAACAGTCGGACAGTTACAAAGTGCCGCTCTATGAGGAAAAAGCACGAATGATGCCCCTGTTCTACGAATATGTCCAGCAGCAGAACGGGTGCAACTATGAGGTGCCCTGGAGCGAATGGCTTGCACATGCCTCCAGGGAATCAGGATTGTCCGGCAATTGACACTGGAACCCGTTGCGGAGGATGAGGCAACACGGGATGCTCCCTGAACAGATTTCAAAGCGGTCTCTGTCTGACCGGTACCTGCCATGGCTGGTACAGGGGGAGTGTTGGTTTCGAACTGACTGCCGAGAGCGCTGCGGGACGGGAACGTATCCCGGAAAGGCGCTTTATTTGCGATGGGATCATTTTCATACCTCATACATTATAGCAATCCTATCCCAAAGCGTATCAATTCTAAAGTGGTTCGTAAACATTTGGCACAAAAGCTGGTAAAGTGGTTCGTAAACATTTGGCGCAAAATGGTTAAAGTGGTTCGTAAACATTTGGAGTTGTACATCTCGCCTGTTTCTCGTTTTGTTTTCTCGTTTCTCGTTTTTTTAAGTGGGAAGTGGTCAGTCATCATGTTTTCGTTGAAATCCGATGGGCATTTTGGTATACTTTATTCGTATCCCAATGCCTTTGCGTACGGGTCATGAATTCGGGCTGGCGTGACGATACAAATTATGTGACGCAGGAGGTGAACACTGTGGCAGATAAGAAATTGACATACAAAGAGCTTCAGCAGGAACGTGATGCCTACAAGGCAGAAAACGATGCTCTGAAGCGTGACCGCGTGAACCGTCAGGCCAAGAATTCTGTGTTCCTGAATCTTTTTATGCGTAAAGAGTACCAGGTCAATTACCCACCACTTAGCCCAAGGGCTGAAGTGGAGGCTTGCGCAGTCTTTGCAAGAGCCTTGGTTGACTAGCCTAAGATCTTCAGATCTCGGTCTTGGGATCTACGTTGATCGAGTCATAACACCCGTGGACGTATATATATTATCTAATCTGCGGCTCTGTTGACCGTTTATTAAAAGCTCTGAGGGGAGGAGCGGTGTGGCGGTCGTCAAAAGCTCTTTCAACATTGGCGAAGGTGGCTAACGGCACCATACGGCCGGTATAAAACAGAAAACCTATGGATATTAAGGAAGGAGGCTGTTCAAGGAAAAAGAAACTGCTGCTGTAGTCTACGTACAAAGCATTACCGGACAGCCGCTCA
>JAFUBF010000204.1 GCA_017460325.1 Clostridia bacterium
CCGGTACCTGAAAGCCCCTCCATATGGGCCAGCCTGCAGGAAATGGAAAACAGCAAGTCCCGCAATGTCATGCGGACTGCTGCCATTGTAAAAGAGATGCTTCGTGAGGGCAACCTGGAGTTCAGTACTACTGACTGGATAGAACGCACAGGCATGTCAACCAGGGAATACCATGCCAGTCGCGAGGCGATGATTGCCCATGGGATAATTGAGAGAACTGGGACGGTTCCGCATACCCGTAACAAAATCGCTGTGTACAGATTTAAAGTGGATGTCCTGCCATCGCCGCCGCAGAGCCACCTTTCACCTGAAGGCGACAGCGGAGTTTCGACCGAGGAAAACCGTCCTGACAGGATTTCGCTATCCGATTCTCCTCCGTCCGCAAACCCCGAACCCGTCTCTTGGCCGATCATCAATGAAATGCGCAAAAGCCGATTTGAGAGCGGCAGGAAGGCCGCTGAAGTATTGGAGGGTCTTCTCCGCGACGGCTTTCAGGAATTCGATTACAACCTCTGGATGAGCCGAAGCGGCATGACATATCCTGAATTCGACAGATGCCGCAAATCCCTCGCAAAGCGTCAACTGATCACGAATCTGACACCCGGCCCCGGGAAAGACGCGCATTACAGAATCTGTATTCCAGATGATAATGATGCAAAAGAGTCCTGCGATGCTCCGCCTGTATTGACCGCAGATTACTTCTGGGCCATCGTAGAGAATATGGAGTACAGTACATCTGAACGGCTGTGTCAGGCCGCAGAAATCATCCGATCCATGATTGCAGATGGGATATCCGAGTTTACCCGCTCAGACTGGATCGCATATTCCAATATGTCCTCACTGGAGTTTACCGCATGCCGTATGGCTATGCTCACCAAGGGGCTGGTAGGCAAGGTAAAAAACTTCGGTGCTGATAATCTTACCCTGTACCGCTTCACGCTTCAGGGGATCAGGCCGGGGATAAGGCCAAACGTTCCGTCCCCGCCGGTGATCGTTGAACTGGACACCGCTTCGTTTGAAAACCAGCTGAAAGAAATGGCAGCAAGCCACTCCGCTGTCATCAGATCCGCCGCCGCTGCCATTACTGAGATGATCAGAGAGGGCAACCTGGAATTCACAGGCGAATTGTGGCGGAAAAGGACGGGAATGACGGTAAAAGAATACAATACATGCATTTCCAGTATGTATACCAGAAATCTGTTGGTAAGAATCGGGACAACCACTAATTCGGCCAGGCACGTCATATCCCTGTACAAACTGACGTGGCCTTTCGAGTCCAGGGTGCCCAGTCTGAAAGCAAAGGCATATACCCCGCCAGAAAAGTACCGCCCTCTTCTGGAACGAATCGCCCCGCTGGCGCCCATAACAAACCTTCCGAACAAGGTGATAGCGCTCAGGAGCAGGACGCCTGACTGTTTCCGAATCGAGGAATGGGCGTCCGTCAACAATCTGTCGATCGACGAAGCCGGCTATGAACTGAACGCACTCATACAGATGGGGCTTGTTTTCAGGCAGACCATTCGCGGAGTTACGACCTTCACCTTTCGCTTTCATAACACGGATCAGTTGTCTCATATGATTGAAAACGAAATCCATGCCCCGCGCCACCCGGAAAACAACGGTTTCTGGACAAACCTGGCCCTGCTGGAGTACAGCCACTCTTCAACCATCCGTAGAGGCGCCGCGGAGTTTTACAGAATCATAGAGGATGGCAAGGCGGTCTTTCCACCTATATATCTGCGCCGCCGCCTGAATATGAGCCACCGCGAATGCCGCAATGTCATACGGGCACTTCAGGGCAAGGAACTGATCACCGCGACCGGCGGGAATACAAAGATGAGAAGATACGTCATCGACCCCATCGCATTCGAAAAATGAAGGTTAAACACCTCGGTTTCGAGGGGTTTAGAACCTGTATTACCCTAAGGAGGTGGAGCACATGCTTGAATCCATGATAAACGCGCTTGCATTGACGAACGAGAAGTACTATTATTACCTTGACACAGAAACGATGACCGTGGTGAAAAACCGCAGCACCATCGGGGATATGGACGTCTCCTACCTTGCCCATGCCTACCCGGAGAGATTTCTCCCTCTGCCCAACAAGCGCCAGCTCCATACCTATGCCATCATGGAAGAATATGCGGCGGCATCCCATTACTGTGACCGCCTGCGTGACGCGCTCCTGGGAGACCGGCCATTTCAACGTTTCCGAAATGCTGCCCAGAAGCTGAAGGTGTGGGAAGACTGGCTGAGGTACAGGGATGAACGCTTCCTGGAGATCGCATTGGATTGGTGCACACAGAACGGCATCGATCCGCAGACCGTTGATTCCGCTCAGGCATACTGTGAATCTGTCGGCACTCCGGTGCCTGTTGGGGAGGACAGCACAGAGACAGGGGCCGAAGATATTCTCGATTCCACCGCCGCGCTCGCAAAGCAGGTGAGCACGCCCCAGCTCGCCGTTGCGCTGATTGAAGCCATACCGACATGCGGAAGTCCATCACAGGATTGTCGGCGATCGTCATACAACAATTCGGCATGGAAATCGATGAGCACAGTTTATTCCTCTTCTGTGGGAAGCGTGCGGATCGGCTGAAGGCGTTGCTTTGGGAAGGCGACG
>JAFUBF010000205.1 GCA_017460325.1 Clostridia bacterium
AACCTGATTCGGATTTTTTTGAAAGTCGATCCAAAAGTTCACGAATTAATTCGTGGAAATCGGGATCGGAGGCCCAAAAATGACCTCAATTATCCCTTCGATTTTTGCCTCAACCGTAAAAACACTGCAGGTAATAATATAATTAATAAATATTATGAATTATGCATAAACGCCCCAAAACCTGCAGTGATTTTACACGGCCATGGACACGATGCGTGCAAATAGTGCAGGGAGGATTGGGAGATTATCCACGGATGATCTCGGCCAGGTGATCGATCACGTATTTCTGTGCATTCACATCGTACAGAACGACGGTATAATCGCCGTAAGAACCATTCCGATCCTCTGTATAGATGCCCAGAGCCTGTCCGGATTCGGTTGGCCATAACTGCGTTTTTCCGGGTTCTTTCCCGGGGCGCTCCTCCAGATATCCCTGGTTTTTCAGATAAGTCTGAATGGCTCTGAAAGAGAGTTTCTGCGTATGGGTGGTATCGGTCAGCGCATTGATCCTGGCCGTAAAGGCGGTGATGGGGAGCGGGATGTCATACTGCTGATAGCCGGCGATCTGCTCATCGGTCAGGGTGAAAGGGGGTTTCCTTGGGGCGGCTTTTTTCTGAAGGCCGCCTTTTTCAATGACCTGCCGCAGCACATCGGACACGTAGAAAAGGCATCTTGAGATGCGGACATTGTTGACAAGGTCGGACTCCTCTACCGGCTGGCCGGTCAGCGGGTTGATCCCGTTTGCCATCTGATCGATGTAGTTTTTTGCATGGGACATGATTTCAAGCTCAGTTGCCATTGTGATTCCTCCATGGGAAGTTCGCCCGTGATTTGCGGATGGTGCCTGCCCTTTTGCCGGCGATGAATCCACCGGATACCGGCGGGAATGGGGCTCAGGCGTCCGGGCGGGTATCCGGAGCGGCCCGGTAAGCCCCCAGCAGTCGTTCGTCATCGCAGAAAGTACTCAGGGATTTCAGGAGAATGGTGAGGGTATCATCGGTAATGTTTCCGGTGAGGTCGACGTAGAAACGGTATTCCCAGTTGCGTCCCTTAATGGGCCGGGATTCGATATGGGTCAGGTTGAAATTCAGGGCCACGAAGGAGGACAGGGCATGATGCAGTGTGCCGCGTTCATGGCGCAGAGTGAAGGTCAGGGTGGCTTTGTTGGGGACCCCGATGGAATTGCGGCTGGCACTGACGATGATGAACCGGGTCCGGTTGATGTTGGAGGACTGGATGCCGGGGGCCAGTACCTCAAGGCCGTAATGGCGGGCGGCCAGCGTTGAGGCGATGGCCGCATAGGCCGGGTTGCCGGTCTCACTGACGTGCTTTGCCGCAATGGCGGTGTTAAAGTACGGCGTGCATGTCCAGTCCGGGTGTTGCGCGAGAAAATCCGGGCACTGGGCAAAGCCCTGCTCGTGACTGAACACCGTGGTGATTTCCTCCATCCGGGTACCTGGGAGGACCAGGAGATTCTGTTCCACCGGCAGGAGGGTTTCCCCGACGATGTGACAGGCATACTCGCCCAGCAGGTCGTAGACATCATTGATGGAACCGGAGGAGGAGTTCTCCACCGGGACGACGCCATAGCGGACCTCCTGATCCGCCACAGCCCTGAAAACATCCCGGAAGGTGGGATAACTGCGTCGCTCCGGTTCATCCCCGAAAAAGCCGACCACGGCACTTTCGCTGAAGGCACCGGGAATGCCCATATAGGCGACGCTTCTGGCCCGGATCTGTTCCTCAAGGAAGCGAAGCTGTTCCTGCCGGGACAGGGACATGATGGTTTCAAACAGATCCGTAATGCTCTGATCGAAGGTGTGATCCTTAAGCATCCCGATGCGGGCACTCAGGACCTGTGCCTCCCGGGCGGGATTGAGGATGTCCATGCGGTTTGCCTGTTTGTACAGGGCGATATCTCGTGAGACACGCATCCGCTCTTCAAACAGCCGGACGATCTGTGCATCAATCTGATCAATGGATTCACGGGAACGGGCGATATCAGGTACTTGCATTTGGTTTCCCTTTCATGGATGGTTAGGTTTGGTGGCGGCGTCGTCCATGGACAGTTCCAGCAGGGTAATGGCCAGAATGCTTTCAATGACAACGGCTGCACGGGGGACGATGCACGGATCATGACGTCCGTGAATCTCAAGGCGGGTATCCTGGCCGGTGCTCACATCTACGGTTTGCTGCGGCCGGGCGATGGAGGGTGTCGGCTTGATGGTGACCCGGACAAGGACGGGCATTCCGTTGGTAATACCACCGGTGACCCCGCCGTTATGATTGGTCAGGCAGGTCACGTGACCATGGTCAAAGGTCATGGCGTCATTGGCCTGACTGCCCATCAGGTCGGCAATGGCGGTGCCGTCGCCGAATTCCACCGCCTTGACGGCCGGAACGGAGAAGGCGAGGGTGGAAAAGACACTTTCCACCGAGCCGAAAAACGGGGAGCCGATGCCGGCGGGAACGCCCAGCGCGACGCATTCCACGCATCCACCCACACTGTCAAGGGCCGCTTTTGCCTCCTCTACGTGGCGGCGCATGGCCGGCTCAACCGAGGGGTCAATAAGGGGGAAGGAAGATGCTGCCAGACGGGTCAGAAGAGCCGAGTCCGGATGGACCGCGAAGGACGGATCATGGACCGGTCCGATGCGCTCAATGTGTGAGGCGATGGTGATGCCCATTTCCCGCAGAATGGCCCGGGCAATGGAACCGGCAAAGACCAGCGGGGCCGTCAGGCGGCCGGAAAAGTGTCCGCCACCCCGGGGATCGTTGTAACCGCCGTATTTGACCCAGCCGGCATAATCGGCATGGCCGGGGCGCATCCGTCCCACCAGCTGCCGGTAGTCGCCGCTGTGCATGCCGGTATTGCGGATCAGCCCGCACACCGGCGTTCCGCAGGCGCGACCCTCCAGAACGCCGGAGAGGATTTCAACCTGATCCCCCTCCTGCCGGGCCGTGGCAGTGGGGTCTTTTCCCGGGGCACGCCGGGCCATGTATTGGGCAATTTCCGCCTCGTCGATGGGGGTGCCGGCGGGAATCCCGTCGATGACGATGCCGATGCCCGGACCGTGGGATTCACCGAAGATGGAAAGACGGAAGTGTTCGCCGAAATTACCCCTCATGAATGATTCCTCCAAGGTGTGCAAATTCGTCCCAGAATGCCGGCGCGGATTTGGCCACGCACTCCGCGTCCGTAATAGTGACGGGGTCCCGGGCCAGGGCGGCGGCAATAGCGGCGGCCATTACAATCCGGTGGTCATGACAGCCGTCCACGGTGCCGCCGTGGAGATGGACGCCGCCATGGATGACAAGGCCGTCATCCTCTTCAAAGCAGACTGCTTTCAGGGACTGAAGGGTCATGGCGACGGCGCGAAGACGGTCGCTCTCCTTGAGACGGAGACGGGCGGCGCCGACAATCCGGCTCTCGCCGCCGGCGGCCGCCATAGCCACCGCCAGTGCGGGCACAAGGTCCGGGCACTGGCTGACGTCGGCTGTGATGCCGTGCAACGGGGAGGGGGTCACGGTGACAAAGTTCTCCGCCAGGCTGATTCTTGCCCCCATTTCCCGCAGGAAGGAGAGCATGACGATATCCCCCTGTGTGGTATCAAAGTCCAGTCCGGACAGGGTAATGCCCTGCCCGCCGATGGCCCCCGCCACCAGGTAGAAGGCGGCGTGACTCCAGTCCCCCTCCAGATGAACGGAGCCCGGGGAACGGGGCTGCTGCCCGCCGGGGATGATCAGGTGCTGGCCATCCTGGGACCATTCCGAACGAATGCCGAACTTGGCCTGCGCTTTCCGTGTCAGTTCCACATAGGAACGGCTTTCAAGGGGCGAGAGACATGCGATCTCGCTGTCCTCCTCCAGCATGGGCAGGGCCAGGAGGAGACCGGTGAAAAACTGGCTGCTGATGTCCCCGGGGAGGGAGTAGTGTCCCGGATGGAGCTGTCCGTCGACGGTCAGCTCATTGCCCCGCAGCTGCCAGAACAGGTTCTGCGAGCGGAACAGATCTTCATAGACGTTGAGGGGACGCTGCATGAGCCGCCCACGGCCGAGAAACCGCACGGGCCCGCGCCCATCCAGGGCCAGGGGCAGCATGAACCGGAGGGTGGAACCGGATTCTCCGCATTCAAGAGTGCGGGTGTTCCGGTTGCTTTCGTTTTTGGCCCGGCCCATGATCCGCATCCGAACAAAACCGGGCGAGGCCGGCGCCTTGGCACTGCCCCGGGTCAGTCCCAGCTGCTGTGTACAGGACAGCGTGGCGCTGATATCCTCGGAGAGCTGGAGGGGTTCAATGACGGTTTCCCCCTGAGCCAGAGCGGCCAGCAGCACGGCCCGATGCGCGGCGGATTTGCTGGGGATGATGCCAAGGTTGCCCGAGAGGGCCCCGGATACAGTCTGATTCATAACAGTTTCGCCATAAACTCTTTCAGTCGGGCGGCAGGAACCGGAACGGTTCGGGATCTGCCGATTGCCTCAAGACAGACGATACGAATATCCTTTCCGCTGGCCTTTTTGTCAAGGGCCAGACTGGGGAACAGCTTTTCGGCCGTGAGACCCGCCGGGACCTCAGTGGGTAGCGCATAGGCGGTGAGAACCTGCCGGATCCGGGATTCGATCTCCGGGGGTGTCACTCCGAGGCGGGCGCCCCAGGCGGCCGCGGCGACCATGCCGATACAGACGGCTTCGCCGTGCAGGATTTCACCATATCCGGCGGCATTTTCAATGGCGTGGGCCAGGGTGTGTCCGAAATTGAGAATCATGCGCAGTCCGCGGTCATACGGATCCTCATACACGACCTGTCCCTTGAGCTCAATGCAGCGGGCGACGATTTCCGGATACAGGGGCGCCAGAAATTGTCGGCTGCCGCAGGCCTCAATCTGCTCAAAGAGGGCGGCATCCAGGATACAGCCGTACTTGATGACCTCACCCAGACCGGCGCCCACCTGCCGCTGATCCAGGGTGTTCAGCGTATCCGTATCGATGAGGACCAGCTCCGGCTGATAAAATGCGCCCAGCAGGTTCTTGCCCCTCGGGTGATTGATGGCCACTTTCCCGCCCACGGAGGAATCCACCTGGGCAAGCAGGGTAGTGGGAACCTGGATGAACCGGATGCCCCGCAGATACGTGGCACAGGCATAACCCGTCAGGTCCCCGATGACCCCACCGCCCAGTGCCAGCAGGGCATCTGTCCGGGTGATTCCGCCGGACAGGAGAAAGTCATAAATCCTCTCCAGCTGCTCCATGCATTTGGTGGTTTCGCCGGCCGGCAGGATACGCAGAATGGGCCGGGCACCGGCCGCCTCAAGGCCGGCCATCACCTTTTCGGCGTAAAGCGGTGCCACGTTTTCATCTGTGATAATGACCACTTTCCGCCCTTCAAAGGGTTTGAACTGGGGGGCGATACGGGACAGGAGTCCCGATTCAATCACGACAGGATATTCTTTGGGCATTCCGGGAATCCGGATCTGTACATCAGGCATGGGCTGACTCCTCTTTTACTTTTGTGGACTGTTCTTCGGCGCCGGGACGCGGGTCCCGGGTCCACCTGAGTTATTTCCGTGGTTATGCTTGGACAATCTTTCCCTGCAACCGGACAAATGCAGACTATTTGAAGAGCGGGGCCTGCAGGCGGTCAAGACCGCGAAGATGGTCAAACGCCTTCTTCCGGTCGCTGGAGACACGAAGCTGTTCAAGCAGCGCCGCCCGGTCTCCGCCGCGAAGCAGCCCGGCATAGACGTCAAGGTTCTCCCGGAGCTCGTCCACCAGGTCGGCCAGTGTCTCCCGGTTGGCCCAGAACAGTTCGCACCACAGATCCGGATCCAGAGCGGCGACGCGTGTGGCGCCCCGGAAGGAGCCGCCCTCAAAACCGTAACTCTCAAAGAGCAGATGCTGGTCACACAGGGCCAGGGCCATAATGTGCATCAGCTGACTGGTATATCCGATACGCGCATCATGCTCCTCCGGAGAGGTGATGACGCTGTCCGCGCACCCGATAAACTGGATGAGCTGCTGCATCTCATGGATTGCTGCCTCGGGGACATCCGCATCCGGGGTCAGAATATAGTGTGCACCCCGGTACAGGTCGGGGCTGGCATTGGCAAAGCTGCCCCGTTCCTTTCCGGCCATGGGATGGCCGCCCAGGTAATGGAAGGGATGATCCGGCAGGGCATCCACCGCCTCCTTCAGAGGACGCTTGACGCCGCAGACATCGGTCAGAATGGACCCTTTTTGCATGCGCATGGCATGTTTCTGAATGAATTCCACGCAGGCATCCGGCGGCAGACAGAGCATGAGGATGTCCTGTGATTCAATCGGGGCATCCCTGGGGTCGGCCCAGGCGCTTCG
>JAFUBF010000206.1 GCA_017460325.1 Clostridia bacterium
ACCAGATGCGGGTATTGTCCACACGTCCCCGTTCGCATTCATTGGCAAATCCATGATCTGAAAAAGCCCTCACATATGTTTCAGCTGCCATGTCCTGCAGGATTGGCCGGATGCGGTTCGTCAGTACGGGATCATCGAGACTTTCCAGCGCACGGTCTGCCAGCCAGGAGGTTTCAATATCATGCCCGAAGCTGTGCAAATCGATCAGGGAATGATATTCCCGGTCAAAAAACACTTCCTGACGATGGCGCTCCGGATTATAGATTTTGTCCGCCAGGGTGTTCAGGATAAAGACGAGCCGCTCCCGCACCCGTTCCTCTCCGGAGACCCGGTATAGCTCCGTATAGGCCTCAAGCACATGAAGCAGCGTGTTCATGGTTTTCTCTGCCATGACTCCGTTTTCGCTGAGTTTTTCATTGCTCTCCGGTTTCCAGTCGGCCGTATGTGCCTCAAGATAACCGAGTTCATCCGTACAGCGCTGCTCAATCACCTCAAAGAGGTGCAGGGCCTTTTCAAGAGCGCCTGCGCATGGACGGACTCTGGCATAGCAGGACAGTGCATAGATGGCAAATGCCTGATTATAGGTATGCTTGGTTCCGTCCTCTACGGTACCATCATGGCGCACCGACCAGTACACGCCGCCGTTTTTGATATCGCACATCCGGCAGAGCATGTTATAGGCATGATCGGCATAAGGCAGCAGCCCCGGATCCCTCAGCGTTTCCGATGCCTGCGAGAAGAACCACAGGATCCGGCTGTTGAGGATGCAGCCTTTCACCGCTTTTGCGTCCCGCTGGAGATCTTCGGACACAAAACCGATATAGCCACCGTTTTCCCGGTCAATCAGTCCCTCCCAGAAGGGAAGAATGACGCCAAGCAGGTGTTCTCTGATTTCCTTTTCCATATTCAATGCAAATCACCTCCGCTTTATCCGTTCTCTTTGGTCAGACCGTATTTCCTGAGATAGCCCAGGATCAGATCACAGGCTCTGCGATGGTTTTCGGCTCCGGGATGATTTCTTGACCCCTGCTCCTCCGGCGAACAGTCTGTCAGCCTCAGATAGCCTGTCCGGTCAATGCCCTCCCGCTTTGCCCGGATAACCGCATAGCGGAAAACGCCGGAAAGCATCTGCCCTGCCATTCCGTATGTCCAGAGAATAAACGCATTGGGATTCCGTTTCCGGATGGTTGCAATAAAAGCCACTGTTTCCATTTCGAGTTTCGTCATTCTCGGATAGCGCTCTGATTCCGGAAGAAGCTGAAGGGCAGAGTGGTCGTTTGTTCCGAGATTGACAATGACAATGTCCGGATCAAAGCTGAAATCATAGGAAACATCTCCCGTCTGACGGAACGCACAGGTATGTTCATAGATGGATGGAATCGTATGGTCCTGATTGTTCTGCCAGTCGGAATAAACGCCCCATCCGCCCAGGGAAACAACCTGAATATCTGCTCCGAGAGCGGAGGAAATCATCTGCGGATAGGCGCCTGAGGGGCTCAGATACAGGGTGTTCCATTCCTGATTCCCGGGGGCACCCACAATTCCCTCACCGCAGGTAATGCTGTCTCCGACAAATTCGATCCGGAGAGGTGCGGGCTTCAGTTCACTGAAACAGCCATCTCCCTGAAAGTGCGTCATCAGGCAGTCGCATTCCCCGTTACCCTCGATGGGCTGGGTTTCCCTGAGGATTTCAATGGTATGCGGTTTGCCGTCCATTGTCAGCAGTACCGGATACCAGAAGCTTCCCCTGAGCAAAGGAAAGCGAATAACCGGTTTTCCGTCTGCCAGAACAGCCATATAAACCGGGAACGCATGATAATCGGACGTGAGGCGAACCATCAGGTTCTGACCGGTGTACTGAAATTTAGCCCCTGAAAGAGGCCAGTACAGATGATAGCCGTTCGGATCGGTATTGATTCTGCCCGTGATGCGAAGCTCCGGGATGGTCAGCGCTTCCCGGGTCCATTCCTCCATTGACAGCTCCCCTTTCATCTGTTTTTTTAAGCAGGAACAAGCTGAATTCTATCGTTCCGTTTCGCGTCTGTCAACGGGAGATTTGCGGGTGTTCCGGTTTTCAGAAAGAACCGGACAGGAGGGAATGTGATCTTCCTGAGAGTTGATTTTCGCTATTGACACCGTTCAGTCAATTCGGTACACTTCACCACTGTCGGAAACCTGTCACGGATCCCGGATACCTGAGCGCTTTTACCTGTATCCCAAAGAATGCCTGAACGGCTCCGGTCTGCGTCTCATGGGCCGTATGTACGGCTGTTCCGGAAGATGCATGCCTGAACCGATTCAGTCAGTGAAAAACCCGGAGGGATACTTTGAAAAAGGAGTTGGCCCGATGCTCTGCACCGGTTTGTCAAATAATGTTTCCCCATCAGTCAAACGATGCCGAAAGCCAAAGCAAAAATAAAGGAGAACGATTCATGCCGATTACATTTGAATCAGGCTGTTTTCACCTGAAAACAGCGCATACCAGTTATGTTTTCGAACTGGCCGGCGGAAAATATCCGGTCCACCTGTACTGGGGCCCTTCTGTCAGAGCCGTTCACGATACGATGATCCGGCGCCTTACCCGGTTTACAGAGGAAACTTTCTCCCTTCATGAACAGTCTCTTGACTCACTGCCACTTGAATGTCCCGTTTTCGGAGGAAGTGATCTGCGTCCCGGAATGATTCACCTCATCCACTCGGACGGAACACATGCACTTGATCTGGTGTATGAATCGCATGAAATACTCCCGGGCAAACCGGACATCCCCGGGATGCCCTCTGCCCTTGGTGACGGGGCGGAAACGCTGATTATTACACTTCGTGACCGGCTCAGCAATATTTCGGCAGATCTCCTTTACACGATCTGGCCTGATCTGGATGTGCTCGCCAGGCGTATCCGAATCCGTAACGACGGCGGGAATACGGCCTTTATTGAACAGGCCATGAGCGTATCCGTGGATTTTGAAGCCTGTGATCTGGACCTGCTTACACTCAGCGGTGCCTGGGCGCGGGAGCGTGAGCCCAGTCGCCGGCCTCTTTATCCGGGCATTCAGGGCGTGTCCACTGAACGCGGAGCATCCTCTCATCAGACCAGCCCCTTCATGGTGCTCCTCTCCCATGATACGACTGAAAGCAGCGGAAATGCGTATGGATTTGCCCTCTGTTACAGCGGCTCTTTTTCCGCTTCCGTGAATGTGGATCAGTTTGGTATGGCGAGAGCCTCCATGGGAATTAATCCCTTCAATTTCCGCTGGAAACTGACGCCCGGCACGGTTTTTGATACACCGGATGCCTATCTGGTTTTCTCGGACCATGGACTGGGTGAAATGAGTCGGCGCTATCACACCTTCATTCACCGGTGCATTACGCGGGGAACGTTTGCGCTTGCCAGCCGTCCTCTGCTGATCAACAACTGGGAGGCCACGTATTTTGACTTCAATGAGGAGAAGCTGCTGAGCCTTGCCCGATGCGCAAAAGAGGTCGGAATCGATCTGTTTGTCCTAGATGACGGATGGTTTGGAAAACGGAACACGGATCACTGCTCTCTGGGTGACTGGGTTGACGACCTCGGCAAGCTTCCGCACGGTCTTCGCCATCTGAGCGATTCCATCCACGAGCTGGGACTGAAATTCGGTCTGTGGGTGGAACCGGAGATGATTTCGCCGGACAGCGATCTGTACAGAGCCCATCCGGACTGGTGCATTCATGTGGAGGGCCGGGAGCGTCTGGAATCCAGATTCCAGCTGGTGCTGGATCTGACGAGGAAAGAGGTCCGTGATTATATTGTCACCGTTATTACAGATGCGCTGATTCGCGGGAATGTGGATTACGTGAAATGGGACATGAACCGCAACATTTCCATGTGGGGAGCGGCTCTCCCGCCGGATCAGCAGCAGGAAATGGGCCATCGGTATATTCTCGGTCTGTATGACATCATGACGCGAATTACCGGCCGGTTCCCCCATGTTCTGTTTGAAAGTTGTGCGGGCGGCGGCGGACGCTTTGATCTCGGAATTCTCTGCCTGATGCCACAGACCTGGTGCTCGGATGATACGGATGCCTGGATGCGCTGCCGTATCGAATCCTCCACGTCTCTTCTTTTCCCGCCCTCGGCCATGGGTGCCCATGTTTCCGCCGTCCCCAACCATCAGACCGGACGGCTGACACCGCTTGCGACTCGTGCAGCGGTTGCCATGTGCGGAACATTCGGGTATGAACTGGATTTGCAGAAACTGCCCCCGGAAGAACTGGAAAGCATACGTGAGATCAACAAACGGGTGCATGAATGGCAGAGGATCCTGTTTTACGGAGATTTCTATCGCCTGAAAAATCCGTATGAAAGCAACGAAGCAGCCTGGATGTCGGTGCGCTCTGACCGTCGGGAGGCCATTGTGACACACGTGTATGCACAGGCATTTCCTCAGCAGAAGCCCAGGCTTTTGCGCCTGGCCGGTCTTGATCCAGACCTGGATTATACCGATACCGAAACCGGCAAGGTTTACGGCGGTGATGAGCTCATGCAGCGCGGCTATCCGCTTTCGGTTGCGTGGAATGATTACATGGCCCAGCAGATTCACCTGATTGCGATCTGACAATACCGGAGGCGGTGAAAAGCAAACAGGCTTTTCACCGCCTCTTTCCATGCCGGGAACCGGCCCGTCTCTGGCCTCATTTTCCGGCGCTGAGATCGCGGACCACTTTTCCCCAGTACGCATCCGAGCGCAGTCCATCCGTCCAGCAGAATCGGTTGTCCGCTGCCTGAAACACCTCCGGGGTAATATACGGTGCACCGGTTTCTCCGGCAATCTGAGCAGCCAGCGCGACGAACGGAACCAGAACGCTCTGATTATC
>JAFUBF010000207.1 GCA_017460325.1 Clostridia bacterium
CACGATTGCAACGGGCGTCGGGTTTCTGGATCATATGCTGACGCTGTTTGCCGTGCACGGCAGGTTTGACCTGACCATCAGCTGTGAGGGGGACACCTGGGTGGATGACCATCACAGCGTGGAGGATATCGGGATTGTCCTCGGGCAGTGCATCACGGAATGCCTGGGAAACAAGGCCGGCATCTGCCGGTATGGGTCCGTGATTTTGCCCATGGATGAGGCCCTGGTGCTGTGTGCCCTGGACCTGTCCGGCCGCAGTTCTTTCCACATGAAAGTCAGCTTTGCGGCGGAGAAGATCGGCACGTTTGATACGCAGCTGGTGAAGGAGTTTTTCCTGGGGCTGACCCGCAGCTGTCCCATGAGTCTGCATTTTCAGGAGATGGCCGGGGAAAATGACCATCATGTGGCGGAGGCCATGTTCAAGGGATTCGGCCGGGCACTGGCCAATGCAGTGGCACCGGATCCGCGGCTGAACGGGGCGGTGCTCTCCTCAAAGGGGGTGCTGGCGTGATCGGGCTCATTGATTACGGAGTCGGGAATCTCTTTTCCCTGGTCAGCTCCTTTCGGATGATCGGGGAGGAAGCGGAAATCGTCCGGACGCCGGAGGAGGTGGCCCGGGCGGACAAGCTCATTCTGCCCGGCGTCGGTGCTTTCGGGGATGCCCGGGCGAAACTCACGCAGCACGGGATGGATGAGGCCGTCCTTTTGGCCGCAGGGCACGGCGTACCGCTGCTGGGCATCTGCCTCGGGATGCAGATGCTGTTTGAAACCAGCGAGGAATTCGGCTATCATGCTGGACTCGGGCTCATTCCCGGACGGATTACGGCCATGCAGCCGCGGTTGCCCGGAGATCTCAAGGTGCCCCAGATCGGGTGGAATGCGCTGGAAATGGAGCCGCATCCGCTGTTTGAGGGAATTCCGGCGGGGGCCTGCGTCTATTTTGTACACAGCTACTCGGCAGTGGACTGTGATGCGTGGACCATTGCCAGGACGGAGTACGGCATTCCGGTGACGGCGGCCGTTGCCCGGGACAATGTGCTGGGCACCCAGTTTCACCCGGAAAAGAGCGGGCGCATTGGTCTGGCGATACTGAGCAATTTCTGCAGAATGTGAGGACGGTATGGAACTGTTTCCTGCAATTGATCTGCTGGGCGGACAGGTGGTCCGGCTGGAACGGGGGGATTATCAGAAAGTCACGGTTTATGCGGCGGATCCCCTGGTGCCGGCGGCGGAATTTGCCGCAGCCGGGGCCCGGTATCTCCACTGTGTTGATCTGGACGGCGCCCGGGATGGGACCATGGTGAACGCGGACTGTGTGCGTCGCCTGACCGCAGAGTCCGGTCTCAGGGTGGAAATCGGTGGCGGCATCCGCAGCGAAAAAACCATTGAAACCTATCTGGAGTGCGGAATCTGGCGCGTGATTCTCGGGACCGTTGCCGTCCGGGACCCGGAATTTACCGGGCGGATGCTGGCCCGTTACGGAGACAGGATCGCCATCGGCATGGACATCAGGGATGGCATGGTGGCGGTCAGCGGCTGGCTGGAGAGCGGCGGAATCCGGTTTGAGGATCTGTGCGAAAGGCTGCGGGATCAGGGGGCCAAAGGTCTGATCGTCACCGATATTTCCCGGGACGGGATGCTGTCGGGAACCCACCGGGCCCTGTACGGGGCTATGATGCAGGCATATCCGACGTTTGAACTGACGGCCTCCGGTGGGGTTTCGGGCCTTGATGATATTCGCGCGCTCCGGGAAATGGGCATGTACGGCGCCATTATCGGCAAGGCGTATTATGAGGGACGGATTGATCTCAAAGAGGCATTTGAGGTGGCAGGATGATTACAAAGCGGATTATTCCCTGTCTGGATGTCCGGGATGGCCGGGTGGTCAAGGGGGTCCGGTTTCAGGGCCTGTCGGATGTTTCGGACCCGGTGGAGCTGGCCAGCGCCTATTCGGAAAACGGCGCGGATGAGCTGGTCTTTTATGATATTACCGCCTCGGCGGAGGGGCGGAAACTGTTTACGGATGTGCTCCGTCGGGCGGCTTCCACCATCTTTATCCCCCTGACGGTGGGCGGCGGCATTTCGACACTGGAGGACTTTGAACGCGTGCTGATGAGCGGCGCGGATAAGGTCAGTGTCAATTCCGGTGCCATTACCAATCCCGGGATTATCCGGGAGGCGGCGAGGCGGTACGGCAGTCAGTGCGTGGTGCTCAGCGTGGACTGTGCCCGGGTGGACGGGACCTTCCACGTGTTCCGAAACGGCGGACGGATTGATACGGGCCTGGATGCGCTTGACTGGATCCGGCGGGGAATCGGAGAGGGAGCCGGTGAAATCGTGCTCAACTCCATTGATACTGACGGCGTCCGGAACGGGTTTGACCTGCCCATGCTGAGTGCTGTCTGCGACTTTGCGGAGGTGCCGGTCATTGCCTCGGGCGGTGCCGGCGGCATCCGGGACTTTATTGCGCTGTTTCAGTCGGTGCCCAAAGTGGATGCCGGCCTTGCCGCGTCCATTTTCCACTTTGGTGAGGTTAGTATAAATGAGCTCAAGGCGGAACTGGCGGACGCGGGAATCCTTGTCAGGAGGGTATGAGGATGATTGATGTAAATGAACTCAAATTTGATGCGCAGGGGCTGATCCCGGCCATCGTCATTGATACGGAAACGCGGGATGTGCTGACCCTGGCGTACATGAACCGGGAGAGCCTCCGGATTTCCATGGAAAAGGGCCTGACCTGCTTTTATTCCCGAAGCCGTCAGGAGCTGTGGCTGAAGGGGGAAACCAGCGGGAACTATCAGCATATCGTATCCATCACGGCTGACTGTGACCGGGATGCCCTGGTGGTGGAGGTCCGGAAGGACGGACCGGCCTGTCACCTGGGAACAGATTCCTGCTTTACCGCGCCGGTGTTTGAGGGCGAGGAGCCGCCGGCCTTTCAGTATGAGGCCCTCATGAACATGCTGAAGGGACGGAAGGAAAACCCGACGGAGGGCTCCTATACCTCTTACCTGTTCAGCAAGGGTCTTGACAAGATCCTGAAGAAGATCGGGGAGGAGAGCACGGAGGTGATCATCTCCGCCAAGGACCATGATCGGGCCAATACGATTTATGAGATCGGGGACCTGATGTATCACGTGATGGTCCTGATGATTGAGGAAGGGATCAGCCTTGAGGACATCCGGCGTGAGATGGCCGGCCGTCACGTCATAGATCACAAGGTGAAGCAGGAGAAGATGCGGTGAAAACGAGGCAGAATCTGCACATGCATTCTCTGTGGGACGACGGGAAAAACAGCTGCCGGGAGATGCTCATGGCCTGCCGGGAATCAGGGCTGACCTCGGCGGGGGTCAGTCTGCACAGCCCGATGCCCTTTCCCAATGACTGGACCATCGGGGCGGACCGGGTCTCCGAATACCTGGCGGAGATGGACGGGCTTCGGAATGCATGGCCGGATTTCCGGGTACTCTGCGGGATCGAGTGGGATGTGCTCAGTACAGAGGTGGACCTTTGTGCCTTTGACTATGTGATCGGTTCGGTGCATCATCTGCCGGTCCGGGAGGTACCGCCCAGCGTGGACAATACGCCGGAGGGACTGGCAGAGGCGGTGCGGGACTGTTTCGGCGGGGACGCGGATGCGGCCGCCGAGTGTTACTTTGGGGAACTGCTGCAGGTGGCTGCCCAACCCCGGGCACGGATCTGCGGGCATTTTGATCTGCTGCTGAAATTCAACGAGCGTCTTCACCTGTTTAATCCGGAAAGCCCCCGTTACCGGAGGGCGGCTCTAAGGGCCCTGGAGGCCCTCCTCAGCGCCGGAAAAGTGATTGAGGTTAATACCGGAGCCATGGCCCGGGGATGGCGCTCTGTGCCTTATCCGGAGGCATTCTGGCTGCGGGAGATCCGGCGGCAACAGGGCCGGGTGATGCTTTCCTCGGATGCCCACAGCTGTGCCCATGTGACCTTTGAGTTTGAGGAGACAGAGGCTCTGCTCCGATCCTGTGGCTTTGATTCCGTGGTCGAACTGGACCCCTCCGGTGAGTTTACGGAGGTGCCCCTTTCCTGATGTGAAAAGATGCTTCCGGGCAATGCGGAATTTACATAGCCTCCTTCAAATCGGGTCGCTGGACAGGGTTGAAAAACAGCCGGCTGCAGTGTTATACTTGGGACACACAAAGTCGCAGCCGTTCAGATACCTGCGAAACGGGCGGACAGCAGGAAGACGGGTTTGTTTATGGAGGAGAGGATTTCACCATGTATTCAGAAGAGGAATTGCAGAAATATCCGTATTTCAGGGACAAAATCAGTGAATACGGAATCCGGCAGCTTCTGGATCCTCTGACCGGGGTTGTCTCAAGAGGCTTCATGATGGATTATGTCCGTGAACTGATCCGGGAGGGGACGCCGTTCACGTTTGCCATCGTGGATCTGGATAATTTCAAGTTTATCAATGATACATACGGGCATCACGCGGGGGATCTGGTGCTGACCGAGGTGGCACGGTCCCTGCGGGAATATCTGAGCGACCGCGGAGTCGTGGGCCGCTTTGGCGGGGATGAATTCCTGTTTGTCGACCTGGTGGACAGAGCGTATGATGAAAAGAAGAGATTCATGAACGACATGTACGTGGATGGCCGGGTACTGAGGCGGAACATCTCCATTGAGGGAAACGAGCCGTTTATCACGGCGACGGTGGGATGTGCCACCTACCCGGACAATGCGGACACGTTTGAAACCCTGTTTGAGACCATTGACAAGACCCTGTACCGCGGGAAAACCAAGGGCCGGAACTGTTACATCATCTATGTGGAGGAAAAGCATAAGCACATCGAAATCCAGCGTCTGGCCCGGTCGGGGGTGTGCACCTGCATGCAGAGCCTGGTCCGGCAGTTTGAGCTGGTCCCCACGGTGGCCAACCGGCTGCGGTCCGTGCTGCCGCTCCTGATGGAGCAGCTCAACATTTCGGATCTTTACATCATCCGGCCGGACGGACATGTCTGTGCGATTCGGAATCCGGCGTTTTCCGATACAGTTCAGGGACTTGAACGGTTTCTTTCCGATGATTTCTATTCCACAAACCGGCTGGAGGAGATTGAGCCAGCCTGCCCTTCCTTTTACGAGATGCTGATCCGGCATGAGTTTGAAACCGTGCTGCTGGTTCGGGTTGCCATGGACATGAAACAGTATGGCTACCTGATGTGTGCCGAGGCAAGAACCAAGCGGATCTGGCAGGAGGAGGAACAGGCGCTGGTCTATTTTCTGGCCAAGCTTCTGGCAACCCGGTTGTGCGTTGATCAGGAAGAGCTTCCTGTTTCCCTGACTACCGGCAAATAGAGAATAGAAAAACACCCGCCTAAGAGCGGTTCAAATTGAGGATTGGCGAACAGGCGAATTTGAGCCGGCATCCCTCTGAAACAAGAAAAGCGGCTTCACGGGAGCAGAATTGCTCGGGTGAAGCCGCTTTCTTTATGGAATGCAGCGCCGGATTGGCCCGGGAGTACACATTCACCTGTCGACAGGGAAAGTTCGCAGTGTCTATAGATGTAAACCATTGAGCGCAGCATATCGACCAATCGGCTGAACGCATTGACTGCGCTATTGCAGACAGCTCCGGCTAAAACGACTGCGCGGAACAGCTCAGCTATTGAAAGATGATCTGAAAACAGCGCTGGATTTCGTCAACCGTCTTTAACGGAAATCATTGTTGACACTATATCGCCCAACCGTTATAATGATTGCTGAGGCAGGTGATAATCCATGACGATACAGGACGCTTTGAAGCAAAGAAATATGAGTATTTACCGGCTTGCTAAAGCAAGCAAACTTCCCTATGCTACCGTAAATGACATTTGCAACGGGAAAGCGCAACTGGAAAGATGCAGTGCGGAAACGATCTATCGGCTCGCCCATGCTCTGAAAGTATCCATGGAAGAGCTTTTAGCCCCATGCGTTCTTAAACGCAGCAGCTTTGAAAATTTCAAAAGCTCAGTCTGTCATCGTGTCAAGGAGTTGGGTGATATCGACTTTATTGCGGATACATTGGAAAGCCAGGAGATCCGCATCTACTATGATCGAAAGTGGTATCCTGAAAGCCTGTATTTGCTCGCTATGCTAGATTATATCAGCCGGGAGAACGACATTCCCCTTTGCAATGAGTATGACGACCTTCGCATGTGCAAGCTGGAAAAGCCTATCTATCCGGCCAGTATACGGGCACTTTCTGCTGCCGCTAAGAATGAATCGGCAATGGATCATGCTGCAGCGAATGCAATCCCGGAATTCAAACGGTTCAACATCATCGAAAATGAGGTGAGAAATGTTATCTGAAAATCAGTTTGAATTTACAAAAGAAAACATCGACTTCTATCTGAAGGAGGTTGCTAAAGAGTACAGAAAGCAGGTGGGAAAAAACATGCCGGCCGAGCTTATTTTGATCGGCGGGGCTTCTGTTCTCATCAACTATGGGTTTCGGAATATGACTACGGATATTGACGCGCAGATCGAGGCGGCGTCTGCTATGCAGGATGCCATCAATCGTGTCGGAGATCGGTATGAGCTGCCGAACGGCTGGCTAAATGCGGATTTCAAAAATACCGATTCGTATTCCACGAAGCTGTCCCAGTTTTCTGTATACTACAAGACTTATTCCAACGTAATGACGATAAGAACGGTCGCAGCGGAATACCTAGTTGCCATGACGCTCCGTTCCGGCAGACAGTACAAAAGCGATCTATCGGATGTGTTGGGCGTTCTTACAGAG
>JAFUBF010000208.1 GCA_017460325.1 Clostridia bacterium
AGAAGAGACTGAAACCGTTTGGCCGTCGGGCAAAACGGAACCTCATCACTTATATATACGAATGAGACGCCCGGTTTTTTCCCCTGCCCGAAAAAAACTTTGAAAATAACTGAATCAAAGCCGGACTCTGACCCAGACCTTCGGCCCCATCTTTTGTCCAGGCGTCCCACGGGCACCTCAATTCCCCCGGACCTGGCCGTTCAGCAGCCCTTTCTTCCGTTTTTGTGATCTTCCACCGAGCAGGCATTTGGCGTTCCGTATTCAATCAGGCCCGCATCCGCCGGATCAATCGAGATCCGCCCGTCTTCAAAGACAAAGGCCGGAATTCCCACATCCCCGATCTCCTTGCAGTGATCAAACACCGGGCTCCGGTCCCGCAGCCGCGTGAACGCGCTCATGTTCCGGATATTCTCGCCGATATTGATGTACGTAAATTCGTTCTCGCGCCCCTTAATCTGCTCATGTACATAATCGCAGTAAGGGCACGTAGGCATCCCGTAGATCTTAATCATTCTGTACCCCCTGTATCTCTTTCCTGTTCCGGACTGAACCGCCTGTACAGGACTCTGTTGCCATGTGCCTCTATCAGCCACCTCAGATCCTCCGTTCGGAGGAAAACCGTTGCCCGGTTGTCATTGGGATGAACGCCAATCCACCCTTCCCGGAACGCCTCATCCAGGTAAAGAACCACCGAACCGGCATTATCACTGAGCAGTCCCAGCGGCGTAACGGATCCCGGCGTCAGGGCAAGCAGATCCTGCATCTCCTGTTCACTCACAAAAGACAGGCTGCCAAGTCCCTCTGCCCGCCTGAATGCCTTCAGGTCTACGCGCACCCGGCCCGGAACCGAGATCAGGCAGTAATGCCCCCGGGCATCCCGGATAAACAGATTCTTGGCATCTGCCTCCGGATACGGAAGATCCAGTTTATCCACCTCCGACATGTTCATGACCGCCGGATGTTCAAAAAGCTCAAACGGGATCCCCTGATTTCGCAGAACCGCAAGGGTTTCCTGCATATCCATCCGGTCAACCTCCATGCACGCCGAAAATCAGGCCATTCCCCGGATAAAAGGGCAAAAGGCGCTGGCACAGGCCTGTTCCTTTCATGGTGCTTTGGTATTCGTTACCACATGACTGATAAAGGACACCTGACTGACCGGTCACTCAGTCTTCATACAGCGGGAACCGCTTCATGAACTCGACGACCTCTGCCTTGACGGCGGGCAGGCAGCTCTCGCCCTCCCGGACAACGCGGGCAATCCAGGCCGCCACACGGGTCATATCCGCTTCCTTGAAGCCGCGGGTAGTAACCGCCGGCGTGCCCACGCGGACACCGCTGGTCACAAACGGGCTTCTGGGCTCGTTGGGAACGGTGTTCTTGTTAACCGTAATGTTGGCCTCCTCGAGCCAGGTCTCAAGCTGCTTTCCGGTCAGCTCCGTCTTGGAGAAGTCGAGGAGGATCAGATGGTTGTCCGTTCCGCCGGAAACCATGGAAATGCCTTCCTTGCGGAATGCCTCCTCAAAGGCCTTTGCATTGCGGATGATCTGTTCCTGATAGCTCTTGAATTCCGGCTTGAGTGCCTCGCCGAAGCAGACCGCCTTGGCGGCGATGACGTGCTCGAGCGGTCCGCCCTGTGTGCCGGGGAAAATCGCCTTGTCAATGGCCTTGGCATATTCCTCACGGCACAGGATCATGCCGCCGCGGGGACCGCGAAGGGTCTTGTGTGTGGTGGTCGTGACGACGTCCGCGTAAGGAATGGGGCTCG
>JAFUBF010000209.1 GCA_017460325.1 Clostridia bacterium
GCCGTCAGGCGGAAGGAAGGTGAGCACCTCAACCGAAACAAGCGCAGCCGCCGCCCCAAGGCGGCTGTGCGCCGATTGATGTTGCGGGAGCCTAGAGGCGTCCCCCGGAATGGAATTCCTCAGAGAGCGGAGCGACGGAAGAGATACGGCTGCAGAAATTTTCTGGAGGGCGCTTCCCATGCGGAAAAACGACGTACTGTCCCTGGTCGCGGAAAACCTCGGCGCCGAAATGGAAGGCGTCTGCCGCCATGACGGCATGGCGGTTTTTGTCCCCGGCCTGCTGCCGGGAGAAAAGGCGGACGTCCGCATCGTCCGGGTGGAGAAAAGGTATGCCTTCGGCCGGCTGGAGTCCGCCCCCGAGGTTCCCTCCCCGTCCCGCCGCCCTTCGGACTGCCCCGCGTATCCCCAGTGCGGCGGATGCACCGCCCGGCACATGACCTACGCGGCCACGCTGGAGGCCAAGCGTCAGCATGTGCTGGACTGCTTCGCGCGCATCGGCCACCTCTCCGTGGAGGTTCCTCCGGTGCTGGGCATGGAAGATCCCCTCTGTTATCGAAACAAAACCGCCCTGCCCGCCGGCGGAACCGCCGAAGCCCCCCTTCTGGGATTTTTCGCGCCCCGCAGCCACCGGCTGGTGCCGGCCGTCCATTGTCCCAACGCCATGCGGCCCACGGAGCGGATCGCGGAAGCGGTCCTCGCCTGGATGCGCCAGTTCCGGATCGCTCCCTATGACGAAGCCACCGGCCAGGGGCTCCTCCGCCATCTGGTGGTCCGAATCAATCGGAAACAGGAGGCCATGGCCACCCTGGTGGTGAACGGAAAAACCCTGCCCCACGCGGCGGAGCTCTCCGGCGCCCTGGCCCCGCTGGGGGTGGTTTCCCTCTATATGAATGAAAACACCCGCCGGACCAACGTCATCTTCGGCGACCGTTTCCGGCTCCTCTCGGGGGAAGAAACGCTGACGGATACCCTCTGCGGCCTGACCTTTGACCTTTCCCCCGCCTCCTTCTTCCAGGTCAATCCCCGCCAGACGGAAACCCTCTACGCCACGGCCCTGGCCTTCGCGGACCTGCGCCTCTCGGACACGCTCTGTGACGTCTACTGCGGCGCGGGCACCATCACCCTGATGATGGCCCGGCACTGCCGCCAGGCCGTCGGCGTCGAGATCGTTCCCAGCGCCGTGGAAAACGCCCGGCAAAACGCGCGGCGCAACGGTGTCCCCAACGTCCTCTTCCATGAGGGAAAGGCCGAGGATCTGCTGCCCGAAATGGTCCGGGACGGTCTCCGCCCGAATGTCATCGTCGTGGATCCCCCCCGCAAGGGGCTGGAGCTCCCCGTCATCGAGGCCATCGCCGAGGCGAAGCCCGACCGCCTGGTCTATGTCTCCTGCAATCCGGCCACCCAGGCCCGGGACGCCGCCCTCCTGAAGGAAAAGGGCTTCCTCATTCAGAAAATCCAGCCCGTGGACATGTTTCCCTTTACCTCCCATGTGGAGACGGTACTTCTTATGTCCCAACAAAAGCCGGACGACACCATTCATGTGGGAATCGACCTGAAACCTGAAGATGTAACGGTGGCTGAAAGCAAAGCCACTTATGCTGAATTGCAGGCATACATTGAAGAAAAGTACAGTTTCAAGGTCTCTAACCTTTACATTGCCCAGGCAAAAGCGGCCCTTGGCATAAAGGAACGGGAGAATTACAACAAACCCAAGAACCCCAACAGTAAGAAACTGGTATGTCCGCCTGACAAAATGGCAGCCATCCAGGAAGCGCTCAGTAATTTCAAAATGATTTAATTCAGGCAGGAGAAATCCACGAGCCAACCTGACTGGAGAACTCCTCCTAAATTCACGAGGAGGATACGACCCTATGAAGCAAGTTCAAATAAACACCATATTGCCAAAGAGTATCAAAGATAACAAAAATGGACTGAACTACACTCTGCACGGTGATTATTATCTCCCTGATCTTTACCCGAGAGAATCCGATTCCATTCCTCTCGGACGTTGGGGGCGTGAGTACAAACAATACCTTGAAGGCAACCGCCCCGGTCTGTATACTCGCCTGATTCTTTCAGGCAAGCTCTATTCCGTTCTTCATGATCTGGACTACCAAGCGCAGAAACGCTATGAACTGATCCTATGCCAGATGAAAACTGCTGAAGGAATCACAGAATCCCTCAAAGAAAAAAACCAGCTGGAATGGGTCAGACGAATGAATAGTATCCGAAACCGGGCTGAAGAAATCGTACGAGCTGAATTGATCCATTCCTAACCTAACACAGGCGGCGTCAATGACGCCGCCTCTTTTTCATCTTTGTTCTGTTCCTGCCGGACTATGACTTATTACATACACGTCTATCTGAATTTGTTTTTTCATCAGTCACTCGATTTCCTTTGAGGATCTCCCCAACTGGTATATCCCTGATATTTCTCGATACCATTCCCCTTCTTCTGCTTCGGCGCGTATGTTCCGGCAATACTGATGATCTCTCCAGTCTGTGCGTCAATGGCAATCCTGGCACATTCCAGTTTTACATGGTCATTGGTCGGATAATCCGGATCGTACTCTTTCATTATTTCCTTTCCGTTCTTGCTCCACCAGGCTTCTACATGCCAGATGGGTTTGGTTGCGCCGCTATATCCTTCCGGATCCTCTCTTACATCCACTGCAATATAGCCAAGCCGCATTTCCAGAATCTTTCGGATATGCCCGGCCTCAATCTCCTTGCGCAGGGTTTTCTGAACCTTTGAAAAGGCAGCCAGCGGAATATCGTCTTCTATGGTTTTCGTCTGCACAGGGTAGAACCCAAAGCGCATCCCGTTGTAAGCGTTCATTCCCACGCTCAGATTGATCCAGGGGATGCGCTCCTTCCAGTTGGGCAGATCAAACGGAAGATAATAACTCATATGCCAGAATAAAGGAATATCAGATACAGTTTGGTATGCCAGATAATTTACCCAGCACTCCTGAGTTTTTCCGGTCTTTGGGTCAGTGGCCACGTTTACCATGACATCAAACGGATGCTCAATGTCAAAGCCGATTTCACCCGGATTGACACATTCAACAGCAACCATCATCTCCTGTGCCAGCTCCCGAAGCGTTTTCCCATCAAAATCCGTGAGCCGCATCTCCATATCTACCGGCGCATAGTAATGATTCGATTCCAGCTTCATTTTGTCAAAGTTGGGCTTGGATGGATCAGAGGCTCTGGAGGCAAATATCCTTTTTCCACAATCCGACTCCCAACCATCTCCGGGTAGAGAGGAAACATCCATCTCATTGTTTTCCTCAAGGCGAAGAAAAAGGATCGGCATCTTATCTGCATCCGGCACAAGGATAGGCGCGTTGATTTCTACTGTACGCCATTTCGTTTTGATACTTTCCTGCCATCCATTCGGATATTCTTCTTCGATCAAGTCATGCAGCTGGCCAAGTGTATAGTACTTCTGTTCTGCTGCCAGGGCAGTGTATGGTATCAGCAGCAACAGCAAACACAGGATTGAAAGGATCTTTTTCATTCTGCTTTTCCTCCAATTGTTACCC
>JAFUBF010000210.1 GCA_017460325.1 Clostridia bacterium
CCAGAGAGCGCCTCAAAGGGGTCATTCAGAGAACCGGACTGGTTGCATTCAGGGCGCTGTCCACGGAAAACAGCACGCTGTATCACAAGACGGAGGACCTGCAGAACACCGGTTCATTCAAGGTTCGGGGAGCCTATATCCGGATTGCCGGCCTCAGTGAGGAGGAGCGGGCAGCCGGGGTCATTGCCTCCTCTGCCGGGAATCATGCGCAGGGAGTGGCACTGGCGGCCAGACAGTTCGGGATACCCGCGACCATTGTCATGCCCAGCGGTGCACCGCTTTCCAAAGTGAAGGCCACGCGGGAACTGGGGGCGAAAGTTGTTCTGCACGGAGCCGTGTACGACGATGCCTATCAGGAAGCCCGGCGGATTCAGGAGGAGACGGGGGCTACCTTTATCCATCCCTTTGATGATCCGATGGTCATTGCCGGTCAGGGGACCATCGGCCTTGAGATCATGGATGATCTGCCCGACGTGGATACCATCGTGGTGCCCATTGGCGGCGGCGGTCTGGCCAGCGGCGTGGCGGCGGCCGTCAAAATGCTGCATCCCGGTGTCCGGGTGATCGGGGTTCAGGCAGCCGGTGCGGCCGGCATGAAAGCGTCCTTTGAGGCGGGGCATGTGGTCTGCCTTCCTTCGGCGAAAACCATCGCGGACGGAATTGCCGTGAAACAGCCGGGCGAACTGACCTTTGAAATGTGCCGGAAGTATCTGGATGAAATCGTGACAGTCGATGATGATGAAATCGCGCAGGCGATTCTGTATCTGATGGACAACGGCAAGATGGTGGCCGAAGGTGCCGGAGCGGCGCCGGTGGCGGCCATTCTGAATCACAAAATCGAATGTCGCGGAAACATCGTTGCTCTGGTTTCCGGCGGGAACATCGATGTGACCATGATTTCCAGAATCATCGAAAAAGGTCTTCTCAGGGCAGGGCGCGTCAGCAAGCTGCGCATCATTCTCAAGGACCGTCCGGGTCAGCTGGAAATTGTCAGCCGGATCATCGGTTCTGCGGGGGCCAATGTCATGGCGGTCCATCATGACCGGACCAGTGTGGATCTGGATATTCGGGATGCCATTCTCGAGATTACCATGGAAACGCAGGACCGGGAACATGCCGTGCGTGTCATTGAGAGTCTCCGGGAGGCCGGTTTTACGGTAAACTGACCGGACATTGCCCGGGTTTTTCAGCTTTTTCGTTTTTCAGGATTGAAATGCAGCAATGCATTTGATAAAATATAGTTTGGTGCTCTCTCAGGGCGCCTAATCAATAGGGCAGAAACGGGCTGCGGTGCAGACCGGTTCAGCCGGGATGACCGCAAACGATTTTAGGAGGATTATGTTTCATGCAAAAGACATCTGAATTATTGCCCGGATGCAGGTTCCGCATCACCTATACATATGATTATGCCGAGGCTTATCCGGAAGCTTATAAAGTAGCCAGTTCAGTACGTTTCCCGGGCTTCCGCAAAGGACATGCACCCTTTGGTCTGGTAGTCCGTTCTTATGGAATGGATGTCCTTTTTGACAGCGCATTCAATAGACTCAGGCCGTATAAGGAACTGATTAACGACCTTTTGGAAGAGGGACATGACTCCCATTTCCCGCCGACGATCACGCTCAAACCGGTAAAGAAGGATGAACCGGTGGTTTATGAGTGTGTATGGTCGATTGAGCCCCAGATTGAAATCGGCGAGTATCAGGGAACAAAACTGCTGATTCCCGAGGAGAAAGCCACCGATGAGATGGTCGAGGAAAGAATCAAACTGGAGCTGCGCAAGCAGACCTCATTTTCCAATGTCACGGACCGTCCCTGCCGGAGCGGTGAAATGGTCACGGTTGATTTTGCCGGAACCATTGACGGAGTGGAAGTCGAGGGAACCAGCGGAAACGATGTTTCTTTCCGGATCGGTGAACGGAGATACCTGCCGGATCTTGAGGACGGAATTGTCGGCATGAGCGTGGATGAGGAGAAGGACATCCAGGTTCTTTTCCCGGAGGATTACGGCAATAAGGATCTGGCCGGCAAGACGGTTACTTTCCATGTGAAACTGAAGGCCATTGTGGAGGAGAACGTTCCCGAACTGGATGATGACTATGTTCAGGATGTCAGTGATTTTGATACCGTCGAAGAGTACCGCGAGGACATGCGGCGCGTGCTGGAGAAGGAAGTCGAGCAGAAGAACAAAACA
>JAFUBF010000211.1 GCA_017460325.1 Clostridia bacterium
AGATGCGTGCTAAATAAAGCATTACGGCGACGGAAGAGGAGAACCTTAAAGCAGGTACGTGAGCCAGTTCTCCCTGATGTGTTGGTTCAAATAATCTGCGTGAAAAACGCCATATTGGCTCAAATAAAGTTCGGGATTACAGGGTGGGATGAGATGTGAACAGATGGTTTTGATATAAGCGGCATATGCGGATAAAGCCCCGTTCTTCTATCTGAGAAGAACGAGGCTCCAGATAAAGATGGCCGGAACGGAACACAGGGTGGTAAAGATCACCAGCCGGGTTGCAAATTTGGGGTCATGACCGTATTTGGCCGCGAGCATGGTGGTGGTTGCCCCGGCAGGCATGGCAGCCAGCAGTGTACTGACACCGGTGACGGTTTTGCTGACGGGGAGAAGCTGACAGATCAGGAACACGACGAGGGGCATCAGGACAAGCCGATGCACCGTGAAGATCAGGATTGTTTTATCCACCAGGTGCTTGAGATCAATGTTGCTGAGGAGCATCCCGATCATGATCATGGTCAGAGGGGTGTTGCAGCGGCCGATGCTCTGAATGGGATTCTTAAGGAAGTCGGGGAACGGGATGTGCAGCACCATGACCAGAATGCCCAGAATACAGGCCACGACACAGGGGTGTGTGAGCACCCGGCGGACGGTGGCACGCTTATCCGAAACGCCGGAGTAGATGGCCAGTCCCTCAGACCACATCATGATGCGCTGGGGGATCAGGTAGATACTGGCCAGCATCAGGCCAAGGGAACCGAAGACGCCCTCCGCAACCGGGTTTCCGAGAAAGCCGGCATTGGAGCAGATCATGGCATAGGCAAGGTTGCGGCGGCGGTCCGGGGTCTCCTTCGGGAACGCGAATTTCCCGTAGATCAGGGAGAGCACCTGAATGCCGATGGAAACCAGCAGAATGGCCAGACAGTCCGAGGCCAGGGTGTCCGGTCCGGAACTCAGAAAGGAATTGAAAATGTTGCAGGGCAGGATCACGTAGATGACAAGGTCGGTGATGATCCCCTCCGCTTCTTTTCCCATCAGGCGCATCCGGCGAAGCAGAAAGCCGACGGCAATCATGGAAAAGAGGTTGAACTCAAGAGAGATCAGTTGCTGCATACCTTATCCCTCGGTTTCCAGTTGACGGGCGATCATGTCAGCGGTGGGCGGGCAGCCCATGACGCACCGGTCTGCGCCTTTGCAGCATCTGCCGATACCAAGGCCGGAAAGCGTCTGATTCTGCCAGCCCTGACCGATGTAAATCTCCGTATTCTGACCGTTTCCCGTAGTGTGCAGGGCACGGACCAGAGCGGCAAAGCAGGCGGAGCAGGCCTGGTTTTCATGCACATTCCGGGTCAGGCGGGCGACTGTCCCCCGGGGTTTCGGGTAGTGGGTGTCATCGTTGGGGCTGTTCAGCTCAACGAGATCCTCCGGCTGCCAACGGGTGCTGCCGCCGCCGTACTGTTCCGCCAGGCCGACATAGGGAACATCCGAAAGGCTGAGGCCCATCAGGGCGCAGCTGTACGCATCCAGCTGCACGGCATCGGTTCCCAGATACATGCGGTTGGTTTCCACCGGCGTGCCGCCTTCCTCAAAGTCCAGATCACCGCAGATGCTGTCTACCACGATCAGGCGCGGCCTGATCGCTGCACCCAGGGCGGCGATGGGCTTTTGCAGGCCCATGGCATGGAAGCGTCGCTTTTCCCGATCCGGCAGGCAACCCTTCAGGTTCTTCAGTGCACAGGTCATCACTGTCTGGCAGTGACCTTTGAGCACGGGCAGGTCAACCAGCAGCCCGGCATCAAGGGCCCGTTCACAGATGTCAATATTCCCGATGGCCGTTTTGACGGAGCGGACGCGGTCCTTTTTGAGATCGTAGAACGGGACGGACCAGGTCTCGCAGACCTTGTCATATCCTGCGCGACGCATGGCCCGCATGGTTTCATCGCCCACCCAGCTTCCCTCAATGACGCTGATGTCGCGGACTCCGTGTTCACGGAAATAGGCAATGCATCCGCTGAGCACGCCCGGATGGGTGGTGGCCCCGCTCTCCGGCGTCCCCGCAACGACCAGGTTGGGCTTCAGTGCCACGGAACCGCCGGAGGGCACCAGACGGATTGCATCCGATGCCTCCAGCAGCCGTACAGTCATCTCATGGGCGTCCTGCCCGTAAATCTGATAAATCTTCCCCATTGTTTTCCATATACCTCATCATGCCGGCAGCGGCTTTTTTGGCATTGTCGACCGCGTGAACGACGGTCAGTGAACCGTGGACCACATCGCCTGCGGCAAACACACCGGGACGGGTGGTCATGTTGTTTTCATCCACAATCAGGAGACCCCGTTCATTGGCATTGAGGCCGGTAGTGGTATTGACCAGCTTGTCCTTGGGCCGCTGATTGATGGCGATGATCGTGGTGTCGGCGCGGACCAGTTCATCCTCGCCTGTGACTCCCACAGGGCGTCCCTGGTCGTTGAGGACGGAATTTTTGAACACCGGCCCTTCCGGCGTGATACGCTGAATGGATTTCCCGAAAATGAATTCCGTTCCGTCCAGACGCGCATATTCCATCTCATGATCGCTGGCCGGGGATTTGCTGCCGCGCTGGAAGAGCATAACCCGGCGGGCACCGTGGCGGAACGCGGTTCTCGCCACATCCATGGCCACATTGCCCATGCCGATGACCGCTACGGTCTGGCCGATGGTATAACTGATGGGACGGGCCAGGTAACTGATGCCGAAGTGGACATTGGGCAGGGTCTCGCCCTCAATTCCCAGGGTGCTGGGACGCCATACCCCCGTGCCGATGAAGACGGATTTGTATCCGTCCCGGAACAGGTTGTCAATCATCAGGTCGCCGCCCATGACCACATGGGGACGGATCTTGACGCCCAGTTCCAGCAGCCGGGCCTTGTACCGGTCCAGGATCGTCTTGGGCAGACGGAAATCGGGAATGCCATACTGCATCATGCCGCCGATACGGTCCTTTTCCTCGAAAATGGTGACCCCATAGCCGTTCCAGGCCAGCACAAAGGCAGCGGTCATTCCGGCCGGTCCGCTGCCGATAACGGCGGCATTTTTGCCGTTATAGGGTTTGACACCGTCCAGAGACATGCGGTCCAGGTAGGCATCTGAGATGTAGTTTTCAATTTCATAGAAGTGAACCGGCTGGCCCTTGCGGCCCAGAACACAGTGACCGGCACACTGGGCCATGTGATCGCAGACCATGGAACAGACCAGCGACATGGGGTTGTTTTCAAACAGAACCCGGCCAGCTTCCATCAGCCGGTTTTCCTTGAACAGAGCAATGACCTCCGGAATCGGCGTGTGGGCGGGACATCCCTCGCGGCACATCGGTTTTTTGCACTGAAGGCAGCGCGAGGCTTCATTGGTGATACGCAGTGCCATGACAGCTTTTCCTTTCTGAGCAGAGATTGGCCCAGGGCTGAAAGATGGCGGGCGCCCGGCAAAATGCAGCGCTGTCTGACAGGACTGCGGTCATTGCCGGACGCCCGGCCAGGGACAGATCAGGTAATGGGCGCGGGATTGAAGATGCACAGGTAATTGTGCATGCCGTACTTCTCAGCGAAAGGCTGATCTTCCCCGCTGGCGCAGGCGATGATCTTGTTGAAGATCTCCGTGCCTACCTCCGCAATGGTCTTTTCGCCTGTGGCCACATCGCCGGCGCTGATGTCGATGATGTCCGGCCACTGGGCCTTGAGCTCGTTACGGCTGGAAACCTTGATTACCGGGACAGCAGCCAGATTGTACGGCGTTCCGCGGCCGGTCATGAAGACCTGCAGGCCGATGCCGCTGGCCATCTGACAGGGACCGCAGACGATATCGCTGGCCGGGGTGGCGGCGAAAATTTCACCGTGCCGGGTAGGACGCTCGGCGGGGGAGAGAACCTCCACAATGGGAGAGGTGCCTGATTTGGCAATGGATCCCATGGCCTTTTCAACGATGTTGGAGAGGCCGCCTTTTTTGTTTCCGGGGGTGGGGTTGGCGCTTCGGTCCACATTGGCATCGGCGAGGTAGTGATCATACCAGCTCATCTCGGCCGCCAGTTTGTCCCGGACTTCTTCGGAGACGCAGCGCTCGGCGATGAAATGGACGCCGTCCCGGACCTCGGTCACCTCGCTGAACAGCACGGTTCCGCCGCCGCTGACCAGCATATCGGCCGCGTAACCGGCGCTGGGGTTGGCAGAGACACCGGAGAAGGCATCGCTGCCGCCGCACTGCATGCCGATGAGCAGATCCGACAGGGGCAGTTCCTCCCGCCGCCGCTCGTTGAGGATCTTCAGCTTCTTTTCCGCCAGGGACAGGATGGCCTGCATGCAGCCCTCAAATCCGTGGCACTCCTGCAATACCACCACGTTCTCCGGGGTATTGTTTTCGGGTCCGACCAGCATGTCGACCGTCAGCTTTTCGCAGCCCAGAGAAACGACCATCAGCTGACCGCCGAAATTGGGATGGTGGCAGATGTTCCGAAGGGCACGGATGGGAACCTTTGCCTCCGGGGCATTGATGGCCACGCCGCAGCCGTACGCATGGTTGATGGGCACCACGTCATCCACATTGGGGTATTTGGGCAGGAGCTCCCGGCGGATGCGATCAATGGCCACATTCAGGGTTCCCTCGACGCACTGGACCGTGGTCTGAATGCCCAGATAGTTGCGGGTGCCGGCATAGCCACCCTCGGGATTCCGGTAACCTTTCCAGGTCCTGACCGGCGGTTCCGGCAGATCCGTGCGGATATTGACGCCCCAGGGCATGTTATCCAGAGCCGGGGGCGTGGGAAGACGGAGCATGTGTTCGTTGATCCAGGAGCCCTTCGGAATGAAATCGAGAGCATAGCCCAGTGTGACGCCGTAACGGGTGATGGCGCCGTCTTTGGGGATGTCGGTAAGGGCAATCTTGTGTGCCTGGGGAATGTTCTGCAGGACTTTAAGTCCCGGCATGATCTCCGTTCCCTGGGGGATTTCCTGAACGGCGATGACCACGTTGTCCTCAGGCTTGATCTGTACGTATGTGCGCATGATTGTTCCTTTCTGAACAGGGAACTTTGCCGCAGGCTGGCGGCAAAAGACCGTGATTCCAGCTTTGAAAAAACCGACCGGCGTAAACCGGCCGGCCTTGGTTTATCTTACCAGACAGGGTTTCTTGTTGTCAAACTTCCATCCGGGAATCAGGAACTGCATGCCGATGGAGTCATCCCGTGCACCCAGGCAGTTCTCCATGTAGATCTTGTTGGCCTTTTTGACCTGATCCAGATCCACATCAATGCCCAGACCGGGCTTCTTGGGCAGGTCGATGCAGCCATCCACAATCTGCAGAGGCTCTTTGGTCAGCCGCTCACGGCCTTCCTGCCAGATCCAGTGGGTATCAATGCCGTTCATCTTTCCGGGGATAGCGGCGGCACACTGGGTGACCATGGCCAGGGAGATGTCGAAGTGGTTGTTGCTGTGGCAGCCCCACATGAGACCGAAGTCATTGCACAGCTGGCCAACGCGGACGGAGCCGTTCATGGTCCAGAAATGCGGGTCCGCCAGCGGAATGTCGACGCTCTGCAGCGCGATGGTGTGACACATCTGCCGCCAGTCGGTGTTGATCATGTTGGTAGCGGTGGGCATCATGGTCGCCTTGCGGAACTCAGCCATGACCTCGCGGCCGGAGAAACCATCCTCGGCGCCGCAGGGATCTTCCATATAAGCCAGTACCTTCTTGAGATCCGGGGCAACCTCGAGGGCTTCCCTGAGGCTCCAGCAGCCGTTGGGATCCAGATCCACCCGGGCATCCGGGAAGGCCTTCTTGATGGCCGTCACGGCTTTGACCTCTTCCTTCGGGGCCAGCACGCCGCCCTTGAGCTTGAAGTCGACGAAGCCGTATTTCTCCACGGTGGCTTTGGCCAGCTCGACGATGGCATCCGGGGTCAGGGCTTCCTCATTGCGCAGCCTGTACCAGGTGCAGTCACTGTCTTCCTCACCGATGTACGGCAGGTTGGTCTTTTTACGGTCGCCGATATAGAACAGATAGCTGAGGAACTGAACGCGGTCACGCTGAATGCCGTCGCCCATCAGGGCTGCGGCGGGGACTTCCAGGAACTTGCCCAGCAGGTCCAGGAGGGGCGCTTCAATGGCGGTCACCACGTGCACGCCGGTGCGCAGGTCAAAGGTCTGCAGGCCGCGCACATCGTCCTTGATGTTGGCATTGAGCCAGGCGCGGACTTTGTTGAGGGTTCCCTTGTAATCGGAGATCGGGGTATCCAGGACCAGATCCTTGACCTGTTCAAGGGCCTTGGTGATTTTCTGGCCGCCGGGCACCTCGCCCACACCCAGGTTTCCGGTGCTGTCCTCCAGCACGACAACATTGCGGGTAAAGTAAGGCGCATGGGCACCGGACAGGTTCAGCTCCATGCTGTCATGACCGGCCACCGGATAGACATCCATTTTTACGACTTTGGGGATCATGTTGTTTCCTCCTGGCTTATTTCAGATTCATGCCGATGCGGACTGCACGCAGCAGCCGTTCGCCGGCACTTTCATACAGTTCGGCGGCCTCATTCATGGCCCGGTCAAGGGTCGTGGGACCGTCTGCGATGGTCATGATGGTACTCTCACACAGATCAAACAGCCCCTCGGCGCCATCGCCGATGCCGCCCACGATGGCCAGCGTCGGGATGCCTTTCAGGGCACAGCGTTTGGCAACGCCCACCGGGACCTTGCCAAAGCGGACACTCTGTCCGTCAATGCGGCCTTCACCTGTAACGGCCAGGGTAACCCCTTCCAGTTTCCGGTCAAAGTCCACCGCATCCAGTACGGCGTCGATGCCGCTCTTCATCTGCGCATTCAGGACACCGCCCAGTGCGGCGCCAAGGCCGCCGGCGGCACCGGCACCTGGGAAAGAGGAGATATCGCGACCGACGGCTTCCTCAAGCACCCGGGCGTAATCGGTCATGCCGGCTTCCAGTTCATCCCGGATTTCCGGAATGGCACCTTTCTGGGGGCCGTAGATATAGGTCGCGCCGTTTTCGCCCAGCAGCGGGTTGGTCACATCGCAGATGACGGTAATCTGCGTATCCCGGAGTTCGGGCATCAGGCCGGTAAAATCGGCCCGGTAAACGTTTTTCAGCTCTCCGCCGATGGGTTTTACCTCCCGGCCCTCCCGGTCGGTGAAACGGGCGCCCAGAGCCTGAAGCATGCCGATGCCCCCGTCATTGGTGGCGCTGCCGCCGATGCCGATGAGGATACGGCGTACGCCCTGCCGGAGCGCGTCGGCGATCATCTCGCCGGTACCGAGACTGGTGGCCAGGCGGGGATCCCGCCGGTCAGCGGGAACATAGGGCAGACCGCTGGCCTCCGCCATTTCCATGACGGCGGTTCCGTCACTGAGCAGTCCCCAGCGGGCCGTTTCCCGCTCGAAGAGAGGGCCGGTGACCTCAGTCTGCATCCTTTTTCCGCCCATGGCACGCAGGAGCGCGTCGACCGTTCCCTCGCCGCCGTCGGCCACGGGAACGGCAATCGTTTCCGTACCCGGAAAGAGACGGGCGGTGACGCGTTCCAGAATGTCGCAACATTCCATGGCGGAAAGCGATCCCTTGAAAGAATCAGGAGCAAAGATGAATTTCATATCGCGTCTCCCATGTGTTCGGAACGGGACGAAGCGGAAGCGCTCCGCCCCGGGGTTGATCAGTGATGCAGGGTCTCGCCGGTCAGTTTCTGATAGTACTTGAGCAGTGCGCTGTGATCGCAGGCACCGTCGCCGTCATGATGCAGGATCTTCATCATCTCGAGGACGCTCTGGGTCAGCGGGATGGGGGCATCCACGGCCTTGGCGGCGTCGACCACGTTGTTGAGGTCCTTGATGTGCAGGTCAATCCGGAAGCCGGGCTGGAAGTTCTGATCCATC
>JAFUBF010000212.1 GCA_017460325.1 Clostridia bacterium
ATTTCTGCTGTTGTCGATGGAAAGCGATGTACGGGCAGGATGGAGGCAGTATGGCCTCTGCAAAAGGCAGGTATGACAGCTGCTTCCTGAAGAACTGCCTCCTGATGCTGAAACGAATCTGAAGGGAAAACAGAATAATATCTCGGAAAGGATTGACAGAAATGTCACGGCCTGACGGATGCGGACAGGCACGTGGATGCCCCCTCAGGTATCGATCAGACAGCGGGCTGACCGGTGGGAGGACAATTTGTCAGTCGCCTTTCGGTAAATTTGGGCAGGCGCTCTGACACCAGGGGACCATGCGATCTGAAAAAAGTAAACGCACAGGATCTGTGCAGAGGAGTGAAAGTAGATGGAAGAACGGACATCCGCCACGAATCAGGCCACAAAACTGGAGCCCTATCTTTCGCCACTGGCGGTAGGGGCTCTGTCTGTTGGCTCGGCGATTGGCTGGGGATCTCTTGTTGTCACCAGCAGTTCATACCTTTCCCAGGCAGGCCCGCTGGGGTCTGTCCTCGGCCTGCTGATTGGCTTTGTGATGATGCTGATGATTGCAAATCATTATCATTTTCTGGCGAATCGCTACCCCGGGGTAGGCGGTCTGTATCACTATGTAAAGAAAATCTTCGGATATGACTTTGCCTTCCTGATCGCGTGGTTCATGTTTCTGATTTACATTGCCATCTTCTGGGCCAATGCCACAAGCATTCCCCTGTTCGCACGGTATTTCCTTCAGGGAATATTCAAACAGGGTTATCTCTTTACGGTTTTTACCTATGAGGTCTACCTGGGCGAGGCCCTGGTGACGCTGGCAGTGATGTGGCTGGTTGGCCTGCTGTGCATGAAGAGCAAAAAGGCAGCAGCCAATGCAATGGTCGTAATGGCGCTGATTTTCACCGCCGGGATTACGGCCTGCTTTGCCGTTGCCATGCTGAACCACAAGGCTTCCGGGATGACCATGAGTCCTGCTTTCCTGCCGAACAAGGACGTTTTCCGGCAGGTCATCCGGATTGCCTTCATCTCGCCCTGGGCGTTTATCGGTTTTGAAAGCGTATCTCACTCTTCCGAGGAATACCGGTTTAAACACAGCAATATTTTCCGTGTGCTTGTGATTTCCGTGTCCATAACGACAGCGTTATACATTTTCATTCTCCTTCTGAGCGTCTCTGCCTATCCGGAGGGATGCAGCAGTTGGCTTGACTATATCAGTCGCCTGAACGAATTTGACGGGATCCAGGGACTTCCCGCCTTTTATGCCGCGCACCATTATCTCGGCGATACAGGCGTCTATATCCTGATGGCGTCACTTTTGTCCCTGGTGCTGACCAGTCTTGTCGGAATGCTGCGCACCGTCAGCCGCCTGTGCTATGCCGTTTCACAGGATGGCATTTTGCCGAAACGCTTTTCCGAGCTGAATGAGAAACAGATTCCGGTTCGCGCGATCCTCCTGGTACTCCTTGTCTCCCTGCCCATTCCGTTCATCGGCAGAACGGCGATCGGCTGGATCGTGGACACGACGACCATCAGTGCCACGATCATCTATGGCTTCGCCTCCGTTGCCGTTTTCAGGGTTTCCGGGAAGGAGGGGGCCAAACGGAACCGCTTCATCAGTGGGGTGTGTCTGGTTATTCTGGTCTGCTTCCTGGGACTCCTGCTGTTCCCGAGCGTTTTCTCCGATTACACCATCGAGACCGAAACCTATGTACTTCTGGCCGTATGGTCCATTCTCGGCCTGGTTTATTTCAACGTTGTTATCCGGGAGGATCATGACCGGAAGTATGGCAGAGCCATCTATGTGTGGATCGTCCTGCTTGTCTTTGTCGTCCTCAATGGCATGACCTGGTCAGAAAGGCTGAATGCGCAGAAGGAAAATCAGATCATAGCGGATATATCCGGTTATATGGATGGAACGGCCGACAGCGAGACTCTGGCAAAAGGGAAAGACGAGTTCCTTGCCATTCAGCTTGAACGCCTTCATGCGGCAGGCACGACCAGCGCGCTGGTTATCGGCGCACTGTTTGGCCTTGCCATCACCGTCATGTTCATCAACTATACGACCGCAAACAGATGGGAAAAGAAGGCAACCAGCGAGCGGGATGAGGCCCGCACCGTTGCGCTGACGGACCCCCTGACCGGAGTGAAGAGCAAGCATGCTTTCCTCGTGCGTCAGAAAGAGATCAACGCCTCCATTGAGGCAAAAGAAGCAGATAAATTTGCTATCGTAGTCTGCGATGTAAACGGTCTCAAGGTCATCAATGACACCCTTGGTCACAAGGCGGGCGACGAGTACATTGTCAACGCGTGTAAGATGATCTGCGACATTTTCCAGCACAGCCCGGTTTACCGGACCGGCGGAGATGAGTTTGTCGTAATACTGACCGGGCGTGACTATCTCATCCGAAAGGAACTGGTTCTGGCACTGCATGATCGTTCGGTCGAGCACATCAGCACCAGGGAAGTCGTCATTTCGGGCGGCCTGTCGGATTACGATCCCGAGAAGGACACCAGCTTCCACTCGGTGTTTGAGCGCGCGGATGAGCTGATGTATGTGGAAAAGAAACTGCTGAAGGGCATGGGTGCCATCTCGCGTGAGGATGCGGAGACAGAGGGCAAGCCGATGTTCCCGCTGGATGCGGACGCGGAGATTCTGCGCCTCAAGCGCCAGATCCTGATTGTGGAGGACGAGCGCGTCAACCAGATGATTCTGGGGAACATGCTCGGCGATGGCTATGAGATCCTGTATGCTTTGGATGGAATCGAGGCACTGGAGCAGGTCAAGAACCATAAGGATGACCTCGCCATCGTCATGCTGGATCTTCAGATGCCGAAGATGAGCGGCATGGAAGTTCTGAAGGTGATGAAGCAGGAGGAGGAACTGAGGAGCATTCCGGTCATCGTGATGACGGCAGACCAGAGTGCAGAGGTGGACTGCCTCAGAATCGGGGCGATTGACTTTATCCCCAAACCGTATCCCTCTCCCGAGATCATCCAGACCCGTGTGACCCGGTGTATCGAACTGAGCGAGAAACGCAACATCATCCAGTCCACGGAACGGGACAACCTGACGAACCTTGTCAACCTGGATTACTTCCTCCGCTACGTGCAGATGTATGATCAGCACTATCAGGAGATGCAGATGGATGCCGTCGTGCTGGATGTAAACCATTTCCATCTGATCAATGAGCGTTACGGAAAGCAGTACGGTGACAGCGTTCTGGCCCGCATTGGCAGACAGGTCCGCCAGATTTCCCGGGAAATCGGCGGTGTGGCGTGCCGGCGCGGAGGGGATACCTTCCTCATTTACTGCCCGCACAGGGAGGATTATGAGAGCATTCTGAACAGGATCACCGCAGGAATTGTGGACGAGGATGGTTCCGCGAACCGGGTTCGGCTGCGTATGGGTGTATATGCTCAGGTGGATAAGTCGATTCAGATCGAGCGCCGGTTTGATTACGCAAAGATCGCCGCAAACACGGTCAGAAACGGGTATCGGAAATCCGTTGGTATTTACGATACCGAGATGCATAAGGCAGAGCTCTTCAGGGAACGCCTGCTGGAAGATTTCCGGCCTTCGCTTGAAAATAACCGCTTTCTGGTTTACCTGCAGCCCAAGTATGATATCCGCCCTGAGCGTCCTGTTCTGGCAAGTGCGGAGGCGCTGGTGCGGTGGGATCATCCGGAGCTGGGGCTGATCAGCCCGGGGGTGTTTATCCCGCTGCTTGAGGACAACGGTCTGATTCTGGAACTTGACCGGTTTGTGTGGCGTGAGGTTGCGGCGAGAATACGCGACTGGAAGGATCGGTTCGGTTATTCCGTTCCGGTATCCGTAAACGTATCCCGCATTGACATGCTGACGCCCAATCTGAAGAGCATCTTCAAGGAGATTCTGGAGGAATACCGACTCAGTGTGGACGATCTGGTTCTGGAAATCACGGAGTCGGCCTATACCGGTGATTCAGATCAGGTCATCTCAACCGCGAAGGAACTGCGCGGCATGGGAATGGGCTTCCGCATTGAGATGGACGACTTTGGGACCGGCTATTCTTCCCTGGGGATCCTGTCGAATCTTCCGATTGATGCGCTGAAACTGGACATGAGCTTTATCCGCAGCGCGTTCGGCGAGACCCGGGATGTGCGGATGATCCGGCTGATCATCGACATCGCGGACTATCTGCATGTACCGGTTGTGGCCGAGGGGGTCGAAACCGAGGAGCAGTACATGGTTCTGAAGGCGATGGGCTGCAACTATGTGCAGGGCTATTACTTCTCGAAGCCGGTTCCGCAGAAAGACTTCGATCGGTTCCTGATCGAGCGTGGCGAGGTCAGCGAGGAACCCATGCCGGCGGCAGAAAAGTCCGGTTCGAGCATTTCCAATGCGCTGACCGGTGACTTTGAGAGCATCTTCTTTGTGGATGTTGTCACGGATTTCTATCTGGAGTTCTTTATGAGCAGGGACGGGGATCTTGAGATCCGTCCGGCAGGGACGAACTTCTTCGGTGAAGGCAGGGAGCGGTTGCTTGCGAATGTGAGCGAGGCCGATGCACCCAGGGTCAGTGAGGCGACCAGCAAGGAAAATCTGACCCGGCTGGCAGAGCAGGAAGATACCCTTGACCTGACCTTCACAAGAGAGACAGAGGGCAAGATGACAACGTATTCGCTTCAGACTATTAAGACACGGGAAAGCGATCATCACCATGTGGTCATCACGCTGAGACAGGAAGCGTAAACGTTAAAGGCGCCTCATTCTCCGGAATGAGGCGCCTTTCCTGTATCGCGAGAACTGGACATGCCGGGTCATATGGACACTGGATGCACCTGGCATGGCCTGGGGAAACGCGCTTTCAGAGGGAGGAGATCCACCCCCGCACGATGGGAAGGTGCTTACGGGCCATTTCCTGCCCAATTCATCTGTTGACGGGAATGACCGGACCGTGATAGAATACGGGCCGATAAGTGAATAGTGCAAAACAGGTGTCCGGGTGCATCGTGCAGCCCGGGTGAAAAGGGAATCCGGTGTGAAACCGGAGCAACAGCCATTACTGTGTTGGATGATTCGGCCAGGGCCATTGAGCATATGCTTGAGAAGGCGGCCGGAGGGGCATTGTCCACATCCTCAGCCAGGAGACCTGCCTGATTTGCAGCGGGCGTGGATTTCTTGGGCAGAGAAGAAGGAAAGCCGTCAGAGCGTCGCAGTTTGCGGGGCTGTTTGTGCGTATCCTCATCCCTGACGGGATGAGTTTTTTGATTTCGGGCAGACAGAGACGGGGCTGACAGGGAATGTCCCGGTTCTCTCAGAGAAATTGACAGGAGGAGACCAAAATGTACAGACTTTTAGCCCTGACAGTGGCCGTGCTGCTGCTTTGCCCCATGATGAGCGCGTTTGCCGATGGAGAGGATCAGGCGGCCGCAGATGCGGTGGCAGCCCTGATTGATGCCATCTATGTCCAGAAATGGACCGAGAACACGGATGCGGAGATTGAGGCGGCCAGAAAAGGCTGGGATGCCCTGACAGATGCTCAGCGTGAACTGGTCGAGGGAGAAAATGCGGATCCGGATTACTTTGGCCGGGATACCGGAGATGCCTCCCTGGATGATCCGCTGAATGCGGATGAAATCGGTGAACGGGAACTGCTGGTGGTCAGCTTTGGCACCTCGTTCAATGAGAGCCGCGTAAATGACATCGGCGCCATTGAGAAAGCGTTGCAGGCGGCACACCCCGAGGTCAGCGTCCGCCGGGCATTTACCTCACAGATCATTATCAACCACATTCAGGCAAGAGACGGGGAAAAGATTGACAATGTGGCGCAGGCGCTTGAGAGAGCCGTCCGCAACGGCGTAAAAACGCTGGTCATTCAGCCGACACACCTGATGCACGGAGCGGAATATGATGAGCTCTGTGAGACGTTGGACAAATATGCGGATAAGTTTGAGTCCGTTGCAGTAGCGGAGCCGCTCCTGGGCAAGGTCGGACAGGATGCCGGCGCCGTGAATGCAGATAAGGAGGCCGTGGCCAGAGCCGTGACAAATGCCGCAGTTTCGGATGCCGGGTATGCCAGCCTGGAGGAAGCGGCAAAGGACAGCGTGGCCTTCGTCTTCATGGGCCATGGAACCTCGCATACGGCAAAGGTCAGTTACAGCCAGATGCAGACCCAGATGAAGGACCTGAACTATGCAAACGTCTTTATTGGCACGGTGGAAGGGGAGCCGGAGGAGACAGCCTGTGAGAACGTGATTGAAGCGGTTAAAGCAGCCGGCTATAAGAAAGTCGTCCTTCGCCCGCTGATGGTTGTGGCCGGAGATCATGCCAATAACGACATGGCCGGCGAGGACGAGGACAGCTGGCTGAGCATGTTCCGGGCAACGGGAGCGTTTGACAGCATTCAGTGCCAGGTCGCCGGTCTCGGACGGATTCAGGAAATCCAGAAACTGTACGTTGAGCACGCCGGAGCGGCCATGAAATAAAGACCTGACCGGGAGAAAGGGAAACAGAAATGAAACGAATGATGCTTTTCCTGCTGGCAATTGTGCTGCTTTTTGCAGCCGTTGCGCAGGCGGAGATCGATACATTGCCGGATGGGGAATACCAGGCCGTGTTCAGGACGGATTCCAGCATGTTCCGCGTCAGCGAAGCACTCAATAACCGGGGAACCCTGACTGTTCGGGACGGGGCCATGACGATTCACATCTCACTGAATTCGAAGAAGATACTCAGCCTTTTTCCGGGAACGGCGGAGGAGGCCGCGAAGGAAAATGCCGTCCTGCTGATGCCCACCGAGGATGAGGTGACGTATTCGGATGGCTATACGGAAACCGTATACGGGTTCGATGTTCCCGTGCCGTATCTCGACCGGGAGTTCGATCTGGCCCTGATTGGGACGAAGGGAAAGTGGTATGACCACCGGGTTTCCGTCACTGATCCGCAGCCGAAGGACGGGGCAGAATGAAAAGACATCTGATTCTGCTGCTGTTTCTGCTTCTCCTGATGCCCCTGCCGGTGGCGGCAGGGGAAACCCTCACCCCGGACACCTTCATTTTCCGGGGCGGCTCCGGCCGCGTGACCCTGTCCTGTACAGAGGTTCGGGTGGATGCGGACAGGGCCTATGCGCGAATCTCTTTTGACAGCCCCAGGTATACCCGGATTCTCCTTGACGGGACGGAGTACCCGACGCAGCAGGAGGAAGCCGTTTCCTGGGCGGAGATCCCCGCTTTCCTCAACCGGTCATTTGACATCCAGGCCACGACGACGGCCATGAGCCAACCCCACGATATCACGTATACGCTGTATATCGGAGTGGACAAGCTTGCCGGGGAAGAGGTTCCGGGGCTGCAGAAACTGTCTGTCACGGTTCCGCAGTACGCCAGGGGCTTTACCGTCGATGAATATGAAAATGGACTTGCCCTGATCCGGATCACCGAAGGCCAGCGCTTTCTGGTTGTTCCGGAGGGACAGCCGGTACCGGAGGGCCTGCACCCGGACATCCGGGTGCTGACCCTGCCGCTTCAGAATGTGTATCTGGCGGCAACCTCGGTGATGTCCCTGGCGGATGCCACCGGGGCACTTGACCAGATTGCCTTTTCCAGCATTCGGGCGGAAGAATGGGAAATCCCGGCGGCCAGAGAGGCAATGGAGCAGGACAGGATTCGCTTTGCCGGGAAATACGATGCACCGGACTATGAACTGCTGGTCAGAGAAGGGTGCGATCTGGCCATTGAGTCCACCATGATCGGCCATTCGCCGAAAATCATGGAAATGCTGGAACTCCTGGGAATCCCGGTATGGGTGGACCGGTCCAGTTATGAACCGCATCCCCTGGGACGAACGGAGTGGATCCGGCTTTACGGAATACTCTTTGGGAAAAGAGCGGAGGCGGATCGCTTCTTCGAGGAGCAGGCGGCACGGGTGACGGAGCTGTCGGTCGTATCCGGTGACGGGGGAACGGTTGCCTTCTTCTATATCAATGCCAACGGTGCGGTGGTCGTGCGGAATGTGTCCGATTATATCCCGGAGATGATCCGAATGGCCGGGGGAACGTATGTGCCGGAGAAAGCGGCGGCAGCCGGTGTGACGGCGGCCTCTGTTACCATGAGCATGGAGAGTTTCTATCAGGAGGCCTCGGAGGCGGACTACCTTATCTACAATGCGGCCATAGATGCTCCTCTGACCTCCGTGTCCGACCTGGTTGCAAGAAATTCGCTGTTTTCCTCCTTCAAAGCGGTCCAAAGCGGGCAGGTCTACTGTGCACAGAGGCGGATGTATCAGGCCACGGCCACGGTCTCTGATTTTATTCTGGATGTACGGAACATGTTTGAGGGCCAAGGAGAAATGACCTTTCTCACACAGGTCCGGTGAGGCAGATATGGGAAAAGTGTATGCGGTGGGCATCGGGCCCGGGGATCCGCTTCAGATGACGGCCGCGGCAGCCCAGGTGCTGGCCGGGGGGGATGTGATTGCGGGATACAGTGGGTATGTGGACCTGATTCGGCCGCTGTATCCGGACAGGAAATTCATTGAAACCCCCATGCGGGGCGAGGTGGAGCGCTGTCAGTTGGCCCTTGAGGCGGCCCGGGCCGGACAGACCGTGGCGGTGATCTGCAGCGGCGATGCCGGCATTTACGGAATGGCGGGGCTGCTGATTGAAATGGCCGGGGATACAGAGATCACGGTGATGCCCGGCGTCACGGCGGCGATCAGCGGCGCGGCACTCCTGGGAGCGCCCCTTGGGCATGACTTTGCCGTGATCAGCCTGTCGGATCTGCTGACGCCCTGGGAGAAAATCGAAAAGCGTCTGGAGCTGGCGGCAGAGGCGGACCTGTGCATGGCCCTGTACAACCCGGGCAGCCGGAAACGGGCCGATTATCTGCAGCGGGCCTGCCGGATCATCCGGCGCCACGCCGCACCGGAAACCGTCTGCGGTATCGCGCGAAATGTGGGCAGAGACGGGGAATGCATTTCCATCCTGTCGCTGCAGGAACTGGAGACGGAACCCGCGGATATGTTCACAACGGTGTTCATCGGGAACAGCCAGACAAAACGGATCGGGAACCGAATGGTGACGCCGCGGGGATACCACGTGAGCGATGAATAGCACGGAAGGGACTGAACACGATGGTTCAGTCCCTTTTTAGATGCTTCGTACAGGGCAGATCATACAGGTGTCGCCGACAGGGGACGGAAGCAGACTCCTCAGGTATATGACAGTGATG
>JAFUBF010000213.1 GCA_017460325.1 Clostridia bacterium
ACCTTGAACGATTCGGGAACGCCCGGAGCAGGAATGTTCTTGCCCTTGACAATGGCCTCATATGCCTTGACGCGGCCGACGATGTCATCCGACTTGACGGTCAGGATCTCCTGCAGGGTATTGGCTGCGCCGTACGCCTCCAGTGCCCATACTTCCATCTCGCCAAAACGCTGACCGCCGAACTGTGCCTTGCCGCCCAGCGGCTGCTGGGTCACGAGGCTGTACGGACCGGTCGAACGGGCGTGCATCTTGTCATCCACCAGATGATGGAGTTTCAGATAGTACATGTAACCGACCGTGACGCGGTTTCCAAACTGGTCGCCCGTACGTCCGTCATAAAGAATCGTCTTGCCGTCCTTGGGAAGGCCTGCCGACTCAAGGGCATTTTCAATGGACTCAAAGGTGGCACCATCAAAGTCCGGGGTGGCCACATGCCAGCCCAGAGCCTTGGCCGCCATGCCCAGATGCACCTCAAGCACCTGCCCGAGGTTCATACGGGACGGGACGCCCAGCGGATTGAGCACGATCTGCAGCGGCGTGCCATCCGGCAGGAACGGCATATCCTCCTTGCGGAGAATCCGGGAAACAACACCCTTGTTTCCGTGACGTCCGGCCATCTTGTCGCCCACGGAAATCTTCCGCTTCTGGGCGATGTACACCCGGACCATCCGGTTTACACCGGGGCTCAGCTCGGAATGATCCTTGCGGTCAAAGACCTTGACATCCACAATGATGCCTTCCTCGCCGTGGGGCACCTTCAGAGAGGTGTCACGAACCTCGCGGGCCTTCTCACCGAAGATGGCACGGAGCAGGCGCTCCTCCGCCGTCAGCTCGGTCTCGCCCTTCGGGGTAACCTTGCCGACCAGAATATCGCCCGGATGCACCTCGGCGCCCACGCGGATAATGCCGTTGGCATCCAGATCCTTGAGGGCATCATCGCCGACGTTCGGCAGGTCGCGTGTAATCTCCTCCGCGCCCAGCTTGGTGTCGCGGGATTCGCACTCGTACTTCTCCAGGTGAATGGAGGTGAACACGTCGTTCATAACCAGCTCTTCGCTGAGCAGAACGGCATCCTCGTAGTTATATCCCTCCCAGGTCATGAATCCGATGAGCACGTTGCGGCCCAGGGAAATTTCGCCGCGGTCCGTGGAGGGACCATCCGCGATCACATCGCCCTTTTTCACAATCTCACCGGCAGAAACAATGGGATGCTGGTTGATACAGGTGCTCTGGTTGGAGCGGGCGAACTTGGTGAGGGTATACACATGCTGCTCGTGCAGCTCATCCTCAATGACAATCTGATCCGCAGAGACTTTCTTGACAAAGCCGTCCTGCTTGGCCAGGAGACACACGCCCGAGTCACGGGCTGCCTTTCCCTCAATGCCGGTTGCCACAAAGGCCGCCTCCGGCCTGAGGAGCGGAACCGCCTGACGCTGCATGTTGGAGCCCATCAGGGCACGGTTGGCATCATCATGATCCAGGAAGGGAATCATGGCCGTTGCGACGGAGATCACCTGACGCGGCGATACGTCAATGTAGTCAATCCGCTCCGGCTCAACGCTCTGTACATCGGCGCGGACACGGGCCGTGACCCGCTCATTGACAAAGGTACCATCCGGATTGAGCGGCTCCCTCGCCTGGGCGATGTAACAGCCGTCTTCCTCATCTGCGGAAAGATAGATAATCTCATTGAGCACCCGCGGCTTCTCCCCGCTGTGGTCGATCAGGCGGTACGGCGCCTCAAGGAAGCCGTACTCATTGATCCGGGCATACGTGGCCAGGGAACCGATCAGGCCGATGTTCGGACCTTCAGGCGTCTCAATCGGGCAGACACGGGAATAGTGGGAATAATGAACGTCGCGAACCTCAAAGGAGGCGCGGTCACGGTTCAGTCCGCCGGGGCCCAGTGCGGACAGGCGGCGCTTGTGGGTCAGCTCTGCCAGCGGGTTCGGCTGATCCATGAACTGGGAGAGCTGGGAGGAACCGAAGAATTCCTTGATGGCCGCCGACACGGGGCGGATATTGATCAGTTCCTGCGGCTTGACCTCTGCCTGATTCTGCACGCTCATGCGCTCACGCACCACGCGCTCAAGCCTGGCCAGGCCGATGCGAATCTGGTTCTGCAGCAGCTCACCCACGGAACGCAGGCGGCGGTTGCCCAGATGGTCGATGTCATCGGTGGTTCCCACGCCGTAGGGCAGATTGATCAGGTAGCTGATGGAAGCCACGATATCATCAATCAGGATGTGCTTGGGGGAAAGGTTGCTGAGGTTGGCGTGGATCAGACGGATCTGATCCTCTCTGCTCAGGTTTTCCTTCTCCATCTGCTCCATCAGCTGTCTGAGGGTCGGCAGATGCACCATTTCATTGATGCCGGCCTCTTTGACGATATCCGCATCCAGCCAGGCAGTGGCATCCACAAAGTTATTGCCGATGACCCGGACCTCGCGATCCTCCAGCTTCAGCATGATATCGTTAATGCCCGCGTCCTGAATCCGCTTGGCCAGCGGATCTTCCTTCCCCGCGGGGATGCGCTCGCCTGCCGCGATCAGCACCTCACCCGTGGAGGGGTCAACCAGATCATCCACGACGATATGGCCGCGGATACGGGAGGCAATGGCCAGCTTCTTGTTGTACTTGTAACGGCCCACGCGCATCATGTCATAGCGCTTGGGATCAAAGAAGGTGGATTTGATCAGCTTGTCCGCCGATTCAACCGTTCCCACCTCACCGGGGCGCAGGCGGCGATAAATGTCCATCAGGCCGCTGACCACGCTCTTCTCCTCGGTGGCCACCCGTGCACGCCGCGTGCCGTCATCGCCGCCGTCGCGGCCCATGGTGGCATCCAGTTTCTCATCGTGCCCGAGAAGATCATAGATCTCCTGGTCCGTGCCGTAACCGAGCGCACGCAGAAGACTGGTCACCGGCAGCGTCCTTGCACGGTCCACACGGACCCAGATCACATCGTTGGAATCAATCTCGTACTCGAGCCAGGCACCGCGGCTGGGGATGACCTGCGTGTCAAACAGGTGCTTTCCGGCCTTATCGATACTCTCCCTGTAATAGACGCCCGGGGAGCGAACCAGCTGGGAGACAATGACGCGCTCGCCACCGTTGATGATGAACGTGCCGTGCTCCGTCATCAGGGGGAAGTCACCCATGAAGACCTCGGATTCCTTCACCTCACCGGTTTCCTTGTTGGTCAGCTGAACAGTCACTTTCAGTGCCGTGGCATAGGTCATATCCCGTTCCCGGCACTCGGCAATCGTGTTTTTCGGAGTCGGATCCAGGGAATAATCCGTAAACGCAAGTTCCAGATTCCCGTTAAAGTCGACGATCGGAGAGACATCATTGAGGACTTCTCTCAGGTCCTCATGCAGAAATTTCTGATAGGAGTTTTTCTGTACTTCGATCAAATCGGGCATATCCACAACTTCTTCGATTCTCGCGAAGCTCTTTCTGACCCGCCCTTTTCCCATTGTCACGTCGTGTACACCGACGTACTTCATGATTTCAGCCTCGTCGCGTTCATCGCGAACATTCACCATGAATGCCATCACCCCTAACTTATCGATTCATGGGAGATCCGGAGATTCTCCCGGTTATTCCTCCCTCTTCCATCCCCCGATGAAAGAAAATGAGGAGAAAGGATGCAAAACATCAATTTTCTTCCTGCAACCCATTGTCAAACGACTGTTTCTCGTG